>JBEBAJ010000001.1:0-28133 GCA_041158965.1 Pseudomonadota bacterium
CTCGCGCACATCGTCAAGACGGATCACGTGAAAGCCAAACTGGCTTTTGACCGGCGTGTCGGTGATTTGGCCCTTTTTGAGGGCCACCATGGCGTCAGAGAACTCTTTGACGAAATTGCCCGGGGAGGCCCAATCGAGGTCACCCCCGTTGGCACCAGAGCCAGGGTCTTTTGATTGCTTCTTGGCCAGGTCTTCAAACTTGGCACCCTTTTTCAAGCTGGCGATCAGGGCTTTGGCCTGCTCTTCCTTTTCGACCAGAATGTGGCGCGAGCGGTATTCCTTGCCCCCGTTGGCCGCCACGAATTTGTCGTATTCGGCCTGCATATCGGCTTCAGTGACGGGGTTCTTTTTTTGCTCGTCGGCGAAAAGCTCCCGGATCAGGATGGTTTGGCGGGCCAATTCCATCTGGTTTTTGAAATCATCGTTGGCATCAAGGCCCCGGCGTTGGGCTTCCTGCATGAAAATCTCGCGCGCGATCACTTCTTCCTTGATTTGCGCTTCGATGTCCGGGGTGATTTGCCGCCCGGATCGAATCAATTGCTGAGAGAGGGCTTCAGCACGGGCCTTGGGCACTGCCTTGCCATTGACGATGGCGATATTTTGAGAAAACGCCGGTGCGCTGACGGCGGAAACAGCCAAAGCCAACGCCGCAGCGGTGAGATGCTTGTTCATTTCAGGGAATCCTTGCTCAGTGGTTCATCATTCAAAAGGCACTACTTCAATCGCCAAGGCATGCAAGCCTTTGGCCATGGCATCGCCCAACGCATCATACACAAGCCGATGCCGGGCCAATCGCGTCAGCTGAGCAAAAGCAGGGTCGCCGATCCGGACCCGGAAATGGGTGCCCCGGTCTTGTCCATTTGAACCCGCATGACCGGCGTGCTGGGCGCTCTCGTCGATCACCTCCAGCCGACGCGGCGATAGTTTGTCATGCAAACGACGCCGCAATTCATCGGCGGTCAGGCTCATGCGTCGGGCTCCTGCATATGACGCCCCAGGTACAGCGCCTGAGCGAGCACAAACAGCAGCATCAAACCCATGCCGCCAAACAATTTGAAATTGACCCAGGTATCGGTGTCAAATTGATAGGCCACCCAGATGTTCAATACGGCCATGGCGCTGAAAAAACAAGCCCAGGCATGCAGCAAGGTGCGCCAGACCGGGTCAGGCAGCACCAGTTGTTTCTCCATCAGGAGGCGGATGAAGTTGCGCCTGGCAAACCACCATCCGCCCCAAAGCGCAGCGGCCATCAAGGCATACAGCACGGTGGGCTTCCATTTGATGAAGGTCTCGTCATGGGCCAGCAATGTGGCACCGCCAAACACCACAATCACGCCCAGGCTAAGCCACTGCATGGGCTCAATGCGTCCGTTTTTGTGGCGCAACCAGGCGATTTGGGCCAGTGTGCCCGCAATGGCCACCGCCGTCGCCACATAGATGTCAAACAGCTTGAAGGCGGCAAAGAAGAGAACGATGGGGAAAAAATCAATCAGCAGTTTCATGCACCGTCCTTGAAGCGCAAAGCGGCCGAGTTCATGCAATAACGCAAACCCGTTGGGGCAGGGCCATCGGGAAACACATGGCCCAAATGGGCGTCACAAGAGGCGCAACGGGTTTCCGTGCGCACCATGCCATGGCTGCGGTCGGTGATTTCCTTGATCGCGCCAGGCTGCGCCGCCTGCCAGAAACTGGGCCAGCCGCACCCGGCGTCAAACTTGGTGCCCGACTCAAACAGCAAAGCACCGCAACACACGCAATGGTAGCGACCGCTCTGCCAGTGGTTTTCGTACAGGCCGCTGAAGGGCCGTTCTGTGGCGGCTTGTCGGGTGACTTCAAAAGCGAGGGGTTCAGCCCCTTGCTGGCGCAAAAAGTCGCGCCATTCAGCGTCGGTTCTGGGCAATGTGCTCATGAGGAACAGGAAATCTCTATGCGTCGGGCCCATTCGGGCGGGAACCCGGCCCATGACTCATGGTCGGGGTGTTCATCATAGGGCGTTTGCAACACCTCCAGCAATTGCCGGACCGGCGCGAAGTCTGCGCTTTGCGCCGCACGGATGGCCAACTCGCCCAAATGGTTGCGCAACACGTATTTCGGGTTGACCCGCAACATCTGCCTGCCCGCATCATCCCGACCCTGGCCGCTCAGGCGAGCCTGGTACCACGTCAGCCATTGGCTCAGGCGCGGGGTTTGCAAGGCCAAGTCCAGCACCGGGGCAAAAGCCTGCTGGGTCGATTGGCCCGCCTGCCAAGCGCAAACGGCATGGCTCAGACGGCGCCAGAATATGGTGTGGTCGCAGGCTTCATCCGCCATCCACGCATACAGCGCCTCGATGGGGCCCTGGTCATTTGCGGCGGGTTCCGCCAGGCCCAGTTTGCGCCTGATTTGCCCCAGCCAGGCCTGCTCATAGGCCGCAGTGTGCTCGTTCAAGATGGCCAGAATGGCTTCAGAGTCGTTCACCAAGGGCATCAAGGCCTGACCCAGGGCGTAAAGGTTCCAAAGCGCCACCCGGGGCTGACGCCCAAAGGCATAGCGACCCAATTGGTCGGTATGGTTACAGATGTGTTCGGGGTCGTAGGCGTCCATGAACTGAAACGGCCCATAGTCCAGTGTCAGACCCAAAATGCTCATATTGTCGGTGTTCATCACCCCGTGGCAAAAGCCCAGCGCCTGCCATTGAGCCATCAATTCGGCAGTGCGTCGGCTCACGTCACTCAGCAAGGCCAGGGCCGGGTGAAGGTCAGTTGTGGGCCCCAAGCCCAGGGTCTGACGGCAAAAATCAAGCAACTGAGACAACTCTGCGCGCTGATCGAGGGAAGCAAAATGCTCAAAATGGCCAAAACGGACAAAGCTGGGGGCCAATCGCGTCACCACCGCCGCCGTTTCAGGGGTTTCCCGCCAGACCCGGGCCGGTGAGGCGATGAGGGCCAGGGCCCGCGTGCTGGGGACGCCCAAGGCATGCATGGCCTCAGAGCACAAGAACTCGCGGATGCTCGAGCGCAATACCGCACGGCCATCGCCTCGCCGTGAATAAGGCGTCGGCCCCGATCCCTTGAGCTGGATCTCCATGCCGCCGTTCGGGGTTTGGATTTCGCCCAAACACAGGGCACGCCCGTCGCCCAATTGTCCGGCCCAGACACCAAACTGATGCCCGCTGTAAACACTGGCCCGTGGCTCGCTGCCTGCCCAGGGCTGGTTGCCCACCAGCACATCTCGCAAACCAGGCCATTCTTGCCAATGGTCGGGCCAACCCAGCTGTCGCGCCAGGGCGTCAGACCCGGCCACCCAGACCGGCTCGGGCAATGGGGTCGCTTGAACAGGGGTGGAAAAGGCCGCCCCCAGCCGTGCAAACCGGTTCAGCCAAGTGAGGGAGGGCCATTGCCCGCTTGCGCCATCCATCCCCCGATTGTCAATCAATCCGTCATTCCGTGTCGCTGGTGCGGACTTCCTTGGGCTGAGGGCCGACATTGCGGCAGAATATTGTCCAAAGAGGAGTCATGTCATGCTGGGATTGATGCAACAGATGCCGTTAAATATTTCGGCCTTGATCGAACACGCCGAAAAACATCACGGGGACACCGAAATCGTCTCCCGACGCGTCGAAGGTGACATCCACCGCACCCACTGGGCCGGCATCGCACAGCGCTCACGACAGGTGGCCAACGCGCTCGACGGCTGGCAACTGGCCCAAGGCGACAGGGTCGCCACCTTGGCCTGGAACGGTTATCGCCACCTCGAGTTGTATTTCGGTGTCAGCGGCACCGGGCGGGTGTTGCACACCATCAATCCAAGACTCCACCCCGACCAGGTGACCTGGATCGCCAACCATGCCGAAGACCAGGTTTTGTGCTTTGACCTGACCTTCTTGCCCCTGGTGCAAAAAGTCCATGCCCATTGCAAAACCATCCGCCACTATGTGGCCTTGTGCGAGGCACAAGCCTTGCCTGCAGACTCGGGCATTCCCAACCTCGTCAGTTATGAGCAATGGATCAGCGGTCAGCCGGCCAGTTATGTCTGGCCCGAGCTCGACGAGAACACGGCCTCCAGCATGTGCTACACCAGTGGCACCACCGGCAATCCTAAAGCGGCCCTTTATTCACACCGATCCACCTTGTTGCACGCTTTTGCGGCGGCTTTGCCCGACGTCATGTGCCTGTCGGCCCGCGACTCGGTGTTGCCTGTCGTGCCGATGTTTCACGTCAACGCCTGGGGCATCCCCTACAGTGCCGCCATGGTGGGGGCCAAATTGGTGTTCCCGGGGGCGTCACTGGACGGCAAGTCGGTCTACGAACTCATCGAATCTGAGGCGGTCACCTTCGCCGCAGGCGTGCCCACGGTCTGGCAAATGTTGCTTGGGCACATGAAGCCCGGCGGTTTGCGATTCAGCACCCTGCAAAGAACCGTGATCGGCGGCTCCGCCTGCCCGCCCGCCATGATCACCGCGTTTCGCGAAGACTACGGCGTCGATGTATTGCATGCCTGGGGCATGACAGAAATGAGCCCCTTGGGCACCTTGTGTACCCTGAAAAACAAACACCTGAGCTTGCCCGCAGAGCAACAGATGAACCTTCGCCTGAAGCAGGGGCGGGCGATCTTCGGGGTCGACATGAAAATCGTCGGCGACGATGGCCAAGACCAGGCACATGACGGCGTGGCCTACGGCGACTTGCTGGTGCGCGGGCCCTGGGTCATTCGGGAATATTACAAGTCGGAGGGGGGCAACCCCTTGCGCGACGGCTGGTTTCCCACCGGCGATGTGGCCACCATCGACCCCGACGGGTTCATGCAAATCACCGATCGCAGCAAAGACGTCATCAAATCGGGGGGCGAATGGATCAGCTCGATAGACATCGAAAACATCGCCATGGCCCACCCCGCCGTGGCCATGGCGGCCTGCGTGGGCATACGACACCCCAAGTGGGATGAGCGCCCCATCGTCGTGGTCGTGAAAAAGCCCGGCATGGCGCTGGCCCGCGATGAATTGTTGGCGTTTTACGAAGGCAAAACCGCCAAGTGGCAAATCCCTGACGATGTGGTCTTCGTCGATGCCATTCCGCTGGGCGCCACGGGCAAGATGCTGAAAACAGAATTGAGGAAAAAACTCACAGATTACCGCCTGCCCGGCAGTTAATGCAAAACTCGCTGTGTGCAAGTTTCGCCCAAAATCGGGATGCCATGCAAGGCGGATTTCGCCGAAGATATTGGAATATCTCTGCAAGAAGTCCAACGAAGCAGGGCGCCTTAGGTGAAAACCAAGGTATGACATATGGGGCTGCTGACCTATGATGGTCATGTACCACCCATGAGGAGCTTCACATGAACCGCTTGTCCCGCATCGCATTCTTGTCTGTGTTCGCCCTGGCAGGCCTGCCCGCATGGGCACAAAAAGGCGAAATCGTGCGCATCGCGCACATAGACCCATTCTCCGGGCCCTTTGCCAATGTGGGCCAAAACCAGTTGAAGAGTTGGCAATTTGTCGCCGAACGCATGGGCGGTGCGCAAAACCCGGCCGGTGTGAAGTTTGAAATAGTGGGCTTTGACAACAAAGCCTCGCCCCAGGAAAGCCTCAATGCCCTCAAAGCGGCCATCGATCAGGGCTTCCGCTATGTCACCCAGGGCAATGGCTCCGGGGCTGCCTTGGCCATTTCAGACGCCGTGACCAAACACAATGAGCGCAATCCGGGCAAGGAAGTGGTGTACCTGAACTATGCCGCCGTCGACCCGGCATTGACCAACGAGAAATGCAGTTTTTGGCATTTCCGGCTCGATGCCGACACCTCCATGAAAATGGAGGCGCTCACCTCTTTCATGAAAGATCGGCCAGCGGTCAAAAAAATCTACCTGGTCAACCAGAATTACTCGCATGGCCAACAGGTGGCCAGGTATTTCAAGGAAGGTATCGCTCGCAAACGCCCCGATGCCCAGGTGGTCGGCGAAGACTTGCACCCCTTGGGTCAGGTGAAAGATTTCGCCCCCTATGTGGCCAAAATCAAGCAATCCGGCGCCGACACCCTGGTGACCGGCAATTGGGGCCAGGACATGACCCTGTTGGTCAAGGCCATCAACGACGCCGGGCTCAAGATCGCCATCTACGCCTACTATGCGGGCGTCTCGGGCACCCCCACCGCGCTGGCGGCAGGTGGCGAAAAAGATGTGAGCCAAATTGCGGTCAGCCATTCCAACTTCACTGGCGACCTGGCCAAATTGCGCAATGACTTCAAAGCCCGCTTCAACGACGATTTCTACACCTTCCAGACCTACTCGGGCATCGCCTTGCTGTCGGCGGGCATGGCCAAGGCCCAAAGCACAGACCCGGTCAAAGTGGCGCAGGCCATGAGCGGCCTGCGCTTCAAGAGCTACAACGGCGAAGTGGAAATGCGCAAATTCGACCACCAGTTGCAGCAAACGCTCTACATCAGCAAATGGACCAAAGCGACCGCCAAAACCCCTTACAGCGAAGAAAACACTGGCCACAACTTTGATTTGGTCAAAGAGATCGAGCCCTATGTGGCCAGCACCCCCACCAGCTGTCAGATGAAGCGGCCCTGATGGAGTTTTTTGCCATCTCCTTGCTCAATGGCTTGAGCTACGGTTTGTTGCTCTTCATGCTCAGTTCGGGGTTGACGCTGATATTCAGCATGATGGGCGTGCTCAACTTCGCCCACGCCAGTTTTTACATGCTGGGGGCCTATCTGGCCTATGCCATCAGCCTTTGGCTGGGCTTTTGGCTGGCCTTGTTGCTCGCCCCTCTGGCTGTGGGTTTGGTGGGGGCCTGTTTCGAGCGCTGGTGCTTGCGCAGGGTGCACGCCATGGGCCATGTGCCCGAGTTGCTGATCACCTTCGGGCTCAGCTACATCATTCTTGAGGTGGTTCAACTCATTTGGGGCCGCAGCGCCATCGACTATCGGGTGCCCGCCGAACTCGACGGCCCGCTCTTTACCCTCTTTGAAACCCAGTTCCCCGCCTATCGGGCGTTCATGATGGGGGCGTCGCTCTTGATGCTGGTCTCCCTTTGGGTCTTGCTGACCCGCACCCGGGTCGGTTTGCTGATCCAGGCCGCTCTCACCCATCCAGACACCGTGCAAGCCCTGGGCCACAATGTGCCGCGCATTTTCATGGGGGTGTTCGGTGCCGGCTCGGCCCTGGCCGGACTGGCCGGAGTGCTGGGGGGCAACGCCTTTGTCACCGAGCCCGGCATGGCAGCCACCGTGGGCTCGGTCATATTCGTGGTGGTAGTCGTCGGCGGCATGGGCTCCTTGGCCGGTGCCTTTGTGGCCTCGGTGCTGATCGGCGTTTTGCAGACCTTTGCGGTGGCCATTGACCAGTCCATTGTTTCGGTGCTGTCCCGCTGGGGCTGGCAGATCACGCCCGATCAGTTCGGGCATGCGCTGTGGTCGCTCAAACTCAGTCAGGTGGCCCCCATCTTGCCTTACCTGTTTCTGGTGCTCATGCTGATTTTGCGTCCCCGCGGCTTGCTGGGCACCCGTGAGGGCTGACATGGCGCGATCGCAATGGGGACTTTGGCTGGCCTATGCCCTTTTATGGGTGACCATGCCCTGGTTTTTTTCCTCCAGCCTGGGCATCAATTTACTCAGCCAGATCGGCATCGCCATCATCGTTTGCCTCAGCTACAACCTGTTGCTGGGGCAAGGCGGCATGCTCAGCTTCGGCCATGCCGTGTATTCGGGTTTGGGGGCGTTTTTGGCCATCCATACCCTCAACGCAGTCAGTGCCGGACAACTCAGTTTGCCGGTCAGCCTGATCCCCCTGGCGGGCGGCCTCAGCGGTTTGGCAGTGGCCTTGTTGCTGGGTTGGGTCAGCACCCAAAAAGCCGCCACCCCCTTTGCCATGATCACCCTGGGGGTGGGCGAACTGGTGTGGGCCATGTCGCTGATGTTTCCGGGCTTTTTTGGCGGGGAGGGCGGCATCAGCGGCAATCGCGTGACGGGACCGCGGCCCTTCGGGATCAGTTTCGGGCCGCAAATCGAACTCTATGGCCTCATTGCGGTCTACGCCTGGGTCTGCACCTGGCTGTTGTATGCCTTCACCCGCACCCCCCTGGGTCGCCTCCTCAATGCCGTGCGTGACAACCCCGAGCGAGTGGCCTTTGTCGGCTATGACCCACGCATGGTGCGCTATATCGCCTTTTGCATCGCGGCATTTTTTGCGGGCATCGGCGGCGGGCTGGCGGCACTTCATTTTGAAATCGTCACCTCTGAGGTGGTCAGCGCTCAACGCTCGGGGGCTTTTTTGCTCTTCGTCTTTCTCGGTGGGGCCTCGTTTTTCATCGGACCGATTCTGGGCGCGGTGTTGATAGTGGTCGCCGGGGTGCTGATGTCCGAGTGGACGCAAGCCTGGTTGCTTTACCTGGGCCTGCTGTTTGTGCTGATGGTCATGTTTGTGCCCGGCGGTCTGGCCGGACTGCTCTTGCAACACCTGCGCCTGCATCAGGCCGGGCAGGGTGGTGCCTTGTGGGCCGCCTATGCCCGACTGCTGCCGGTGGCGGCCTTGGGCTTGTCGGGCTTGGCGGTATTGATTGAGATGATCTACCACCTGCAACTCAATGCCGCCTTGACACCCCGACTTCAAATGGGCCCGATCCAACTTAACACCGACTCGACAAGCACCTGGGTGGGCGTGGTGACATGGGCCACACTGGGGCTGTTGGCATTGGCCTGGGTCTGGCGCTCATTTGCCCGCCGCTGGTCCGCCATGCAAGATGCCGCCCGCCGCACCCTCCATCCGGCCCAAGAGCTCACCGATCTCACGCCGCCTGAAACCCTGCCCCTCGATGAACCCAAGCCCCATCCCCACCATGGCCAAGTGGCCTTGTCCATCCATGGCCTGCACAAACGATTCGGGGCCACCGAGATCATTCGCGGGGTCGACCTCGAAGTGCGGCATGGCGAACGGGTCGCCCTCATCGGGCCCAACGGCGCGGGCAAATCGACCCTCTTCAACCTCATCAGTGGTCGCTTTGCCCCCACAACAGGGCGCGTGCAACTGGGGCCGCACGACATTTCCGGGCGCAAACCCCAAGCCATCCACCGGCTGGGTTTGTCGCGCAGTTTTCAAATCACCCACATCTTCCAACGGCTCAGCGTGATCGACAATCTGCGCTGCAGCGTCTTGCACAGTTTGGGCCATGGCCACTGCTTTTGGCGCGACTTGGACCAGCTGCCCGATGTCACCGGGCGGGCCGAAAGATTGCTGGCCGATGTGCGGCTGGCCCACCGCCGTGACGAACCCGCCATGAACCTCACCTATGCCGAACAGCGAGCCTTGGAGCTGGGCATCACCCTGGGCAGCGGGGCTGACCTGATCTTGCTCGACGAGCCCACTGCGGGCATGAGCCGGTCCGAAACCGCCTACATGATCGGCCTCATCCGTCGCCTGACTCAGGGCAAGACCCTGATCATGGTGGAACACGACATGGACGTGGTGTTTGGTTTGGCCGATCGGGTGGCCGTTTTGGTTTACGGACAAGTGATCGCCTTTGACACCCCCGAGCGGGTGCGGGCTGACCCGGCGGTGCGCGAAGCTTATTTGGGTGAACCTGTCGGAGGCCAGGCATGCTGAGCGTGCGTCAACTGCATGCCTTTTATGGCAAAAGCCATGTCTTGCACGGGGTCGACTTTGACATTGCCCCCGGAGAGATCGTGTCTTTGCTCGGGCGCAATGGGTCCGGTCGCTCCACCACAGCGCGGGCCATCATGGGCTTGGTTCAGTCCACAGGCCAGGTCATCTGGCGTGGTCAGTCGCTCACAGGCCTTGCGCCGCACCGGATAGCCCGTTTGGGCTTGGGCTATGTGCCTGAAAATCGCGACATCTTTGGCCGCCTGACGGTGCGTCAAAACCTCTTGCTGGGCATCAAACCGGGGCAAAAAACCTCACGCTGGTCCATGCAAGACATGTTTGAACTGTTCCCGCGCCTGCACGAAAGGGCCGATGTCGAGGCAGGGGCCTTGTCTGGCGGCGAGCAGCAAATGCTGACCTTGTGCCGCACGCTCATGGGTGACCCTGAGTTGATCATGGTCGACGAGCCCACCGAGGGCCTGGCCCCGAAAATCGTCGAGTTGGTGGGCCGGTACCTGCGCGCACTCAAAGCCCGGCAAGTCTCGGTGCTTTTGATCGAGCAGAAACTCACCATTGCCCTCGAGATCAGTGACCGCGTGTTGGTCATGGGGCATGGCCAAGTGGTCTATCAGGGTACCCCGTCCGATT
Source organism: Pseudomonadota bacterium (assembly GCA_041158965.1). Classification (GTDB taxonomy): domain Bacteria; phylum Pseudomonadota; class Gammaproteobacteria; order Burkholderiales; family Burkholderiaceae_C; genus Limnohabitans. Next base: position 10,222 of record JBEBAJ010000001.1, read on the forward strand.
TTCGACGGCAAGAGGCGGTCCGGCGCGAGTGGCTCGAAATTTCATGAGTGACAACCCCTGTTGGAAGCGACCCCGACTGGCCCTAGAATCGCATTAACGAACGACCGTTCTTTTTTACACCGCAGAACAAGGAAATCCGCATGAGCGCAGACTATCAGGTCAAAGGTGATGTCGCCGTCATCTCTTTGAACAACCCACCTGTCAACGGTTTGGGCCTCTCCACCCGGCTGGCGTTCATTGACGGCTTGCAGCGTGCCCTGGCCGAGCCTGCGGTCAAGGCCATCGTGGTGACTGGGGCTGGCAAAGCCTTTTCCGGGGGTGCCGACATCAAAGAGTTCGGCTCACCCAAGGCCACCCAGGAACCCAACTTGCTCAGCCTCATTGCCGCCCTCGACCACTCCACCAAGCCCGTGGTGGCGGCCCTGCACAGTGTCGCCATGGGAGGGGGGCTGGAACTTGCCCTTGGCTGTCATTACCGCATCGCCGCCCCCGGCTGCAGCGTGGCCTTGCCCGAAGTCAAAATCGGCCTCATCCCCGGTGCCGGCGGCACACAACGCCTGCCCCGCGTCTTGGGCGTCGAGGTGGCGCTCAACATGATCGTCAGCGGCGAGGCCATACCCAGTGAAAAACTGGCCGCATTGCCGGGTCAAAAGTTATTCGACAAAATGGCCCAATCTGCCGACAGCTTGCTCGAAGAAGCCGTTGCCCTGGCCCGCCAGGTGGCCGACCAAAGGCCCTTGCCGCGCATCCGCGATCTGCCCTGCAAGCATCCGCTGGGCGACGCTTATTTCCAATTTGCCCGCAACATGGTCAAAGGGATGTCCAAAAACTTCCCGGCCCCGGCCAAATGTGTCGATGCCGTCGAGGCCGCCACCCAACGCAAATTCGACGACGGCATGGGGTACGAGCGCGAGTTGTTCATCCAACTCATGTTCACCCCCGAGTGCCGGGCCCTGCGGCATCTTTTTATGGCCCAGAGGGCGGCCTCCAAAATCGCCGATGTCCCCGATGGCACCCCCAACCGCGCCATCGCCCAAGTCGCCATCATCGGCGCGGGCACCATGGGCGGTGGCATTGCCATGAACTTCCTCAATGCGGGCATCCCGGTCAAGATCCTCGAGATGAAGCAAGAAGCCCTCGATCGCGGGCTGGCCACCATCCGCAAAAATTACGAAGCCCAGGTGGGCAAAGGCAAGCTCAAGCCCGAGGCCTACGAAAAGCGCATGGGCCTCCTCAGCACCACCTTGTCATACGACGACATCGCCCAGGCCGACATGGTGATCGAGGCCGTGTTTGAAGAAATCGGCGTCAAAGAGGCTGTGTTCAAAAAGCTCGATCAGGTCATGAAGCCCGGTGCCATCTTGGCCAGCAACACCTCGACACTTGATGTCAACCAGATCGCCTCCTTCACCCAGCGCCCCCAGGATGTGGTGGGCATGCACTTTTTCAGCCCCGCCAACGTCATGAAACTGCTCGAAGTGGTGCGTGGCGCCCAAACCGGCAAAGACGTGATGGCCACCGTCATGTCGGTGGCCAAAAAGATCAAAAAGACAGCGGTGGTCTCCGGTGTCTGCGATGGTTTCATCGGCAACCGCATGATCGAGCAATATTCCCGCCAGGCCGGCTTTTTGCTGGAAGAAGGTTGCACCCCGGCGCAAGTCGACCGGGCCATCGAAAAGTTTGGCTTTGCCATGGGGCCCTTCCGCATGGGTGACTTGGCGGGCAACGACATCGGCTGGGCCATCAGAAAACGCCGCTACATCGAAAAACCGCAGCTGCGCTACAGCAAAACCGCCGACCTCTTGTGCGAGATGGGCCGCTACGGGCAAAAAACCGGTGCGGGTTGGTACGACTACAAACCGGGCAAGCGCGACGCCATCCCCTCCAAACTGGTCGAGGAGATGGTGGAGCAGCATCGCAAGACCCTGGGCGTGAACCCGCGCAAAATCAGCGATGAGGAAATTGTCCAGCGCCTGGTGTTCTCGCTGGTCAACGAGGCGGCGCACATCCTGGAAGAGGGCATCGCGGCCAAGGCCAGCGATGTCGATGTGGTCTACATCACCGGCTATGGCTTCCCCGTTCATCGGGGCGGGCCGATGTTGTATGCCGATCAGTTTGGCCTGTTCAATGTGGTTCAGGCCATGAAGCGCTTTGCCCAAAACCCGCTCGACGATGCGCAGTTTTGGCAGCCCGCGCCTTTGCTGGCCAAACTGGCGGCAGAGGGCCAGACTTTCAACCAAATCAAGTGAAACGCACACCAAGGAATTTGTCATGAGCAAAGCCGTCATTGTTTCCACCGCCCGCACCCCTCTCACCAAAAGTTGGAAAGGTTCTTTCAACATGACCCACGGCGCGACGCTGGGCGGTCACGCCATCCGCCATGCCGTGCAGCGCGCCGGCATCGATGCCGCCGAGGTTGAAGATGTGCTGATGGGCTGCGCCAACCCTGAAGGTGCCACGGGCTGGAACATTGCCCGCCAGTGCGCCTTGGCCGCTGGCTTGCCTATCACCGTCAGCGGCGTCACCATCAACCGTTTCTGTTCCTCGGGCCTGCAAACCATCGCCATGGCGGCCCAACGCATCATCGCGGGCGAGGGCGACACCTATGTCGCCGGTGGCGTCGAGAGCATTTCTTGTGTGCAACAGGAAATGAACATGCACATGTTCCAAGACCCCAACTTGCTCCAACAAAAGCCCGAGATTTACTGGCCCATGTTGCAAACCGCCGAGCAGGTGGCCAAGCGTTACCAAATCTCGCGTGAAGCCATGGACGAATACGGCGCGGCCAGCCAGCAAAAAGCCTGTGCCGCCCAGGCCGCCGGAAAGTTCGACGACGAAATCGCCCCCATCACCGTCAAGGCCGGCATCGCCGACAAGGTCATGGGGTTGATGACCAAGGAAGTCACCGTCAGCAAAGACGAGGGCCTGCGCGAGGGCACCACGGCCGAGGGCATCAGCGGCATCAAACCCGCCGTGCCCGGCGGATCGGTGTCAGCGGGCAACGCCAGCCAGTTCTCAGATGGTGCCGGTGCTTGCGTCGTCATGGATGAAACGCTGGCACAACGCCGTGGCCTCAAACCTCTGGGGCGTTTCCTCGGTTTTGCGGTGGCCGGTTGCGAGCCCGACGAAATGGGCATCGGGCCCGTTTTTGCGGTCCCCAAGGTCTTGTCTCGCTTGGGCTTGAAAGTATCTGACATCGACCTTTGGGAACTCAATGAGGCCTTTGCGGTTCAGGTCCTTTATTGCCGCGATCGTCTGGGCATTCCCGCCGATCGCCTCAATGTCAACGGCGGGGCGATTGCGCTGGGACACCCCTATGGGGTCAGCGGCCAGCGCCTGACCGGCCACGCCCTCATCGAGGGCAAGCGCCGTGGGGCCAAGCGCGTGGCCGTGACCATGTGCATCGGCGGCGGCATGGGTGCGGCAGGCATATTCGAAGTGCTGTGAGCCTGCGCGACACCCTGGCCTATTTGCTCGACGACTGGTTGCAGTCGTCGCAGTTGTGCCAGCGAGACCGCCACGCTGAGCACAGCCGGGAAACATTCGAGGCGGTGCTGGACATCTGTGACCGCCTGGCCCGCGAAAAATACGCCCCCTACAACCGTTTGGTCGACCAGCAGGAACCCCGCTTCGACGGCGAGCGCGTCATTCTGCCCCAGGCCACCCACGAGGCCCACCAGGCCTATGTCGCCACGGGCATGTTGGCGGCCGCCCAAACGCAAGAGTGGGGCGGCATGCAGTTGCCCTTCACCATTGAATCGGCCGCCAATGTGTTGCTGGGCTGTGCCTCGGTCAGCATAAGCGCCCACATGCTGACGGTGGCCAATGCCAATTTGTTGCTGGCCCACGGCAGCCCCAAACAACAAGAGGTATTTGCCCGCCATGAATTCAGTGGCCGCTGGGCCGGCACCATGTGCCTGAGTGAGCCTCAGGCGGGTTCGTCCTTGAGCGACATCAGCACCCGGGCCGAGCCTGACGGTCAAGACTTCGAAGCCGACCCGCTGGGGCCGCGCTATCGCTTGCATGGCCACAAGATGTGGATTTCCAATGGCGACCATGAGTTGACCGACAACATCGTGCACCTGGTTCTGGCCAAAATTCCCGGCCCCGATGGGTCTTTGACCCCGGGCGTGCGTGGCATTTCTTTGTTCATCGTGCCCAAGCATTGCGTCGATGCCGAGGGACACATCACAGGGCGCAACGATGTGGCCCTGGCTGGCCTGAACCACAAATGTGGCTGGCGCGGCACCGTCAATACCTTGCTGAATTTTGGCGAAGGCAAATACCCGGTGCAAGGTCGTGCTGGCGCCATCGGCCATCGGGTCGGGGCCGAGGGCGACGGCTTGCGCTGCATGTTCCACATGATGAATGAAGCCCGCATCGGCGTCGGCATGGCGGCGACTGCGCTGGGGCTGGCGGGTTATCAGGCATCGCTCGACTATGCCCGACAGCGCCCGCAAGGACGACACATCACCGAAAGCGGCAAAAACGCCGCGCAAGGCATGGTGCGCATCATCGAGCACGCCGATGTGCGGCGCATGCTGCTGGCCCAGAAGGCTTATGCCGAAGGCGCGCTGGCCCTGGGCCTGTATTGCGCCAGACTGGTGGACGACACCCACAGCGGCAGTGCCGAAGAAGCGCATCAGGCCCGCGAGTTGCTTGAGGTGCTCACGCCCATCGTCAAGAGTTGGCCCAGCGAATGGTGTCTGGAAGCCAACAGCCTGGCCATCCAGGTGCACGGTGGCTATGGCTACACCCGCGATTTCCCGGTTGAACAATACTGGCGCGACAACCGCCTGAACATGATCCACGAAGGCACGCATGGCATCCAGGCCCTGGATTTGCTGGGTCGCAAAGTGCGCCAGCACGATGGTGCCGGGCTGGCGCTCCTCGGTGCAAAGATACAAGGCACCATCGCCGCCGTCCGCACAGACCCGGCCTTGGCCCCCTGGGCCCAGCAGCTGGGGCAAGCCTGGGATCAATTGACAGGGGCCACGACCCTGGCCTGGCAGCACCCTCCCGCCCGGGCGCTGGCCAACGCCGTGCCCTACATGCAAGCGTTTGGTCATGTCGTGTTGGCCTGGATTTGGCTCGATGTGCTGCGGGTCGGCCAGGGCCATGATTCGGCCCAACAAGGCAGGCGCGCCGCCTGCCAGTATTTCTTTCATTTCGAGTTGCCCAAAATCGGGGCCTGGCTCGCGGTCGTGAGCGCTGGCGACAGCACTTGCACAGACTTGCCCGAAGAAGCGTTCTAATGCCACTGTGTCATGACCCGGAGTGTTCTTTAGATGTCGAAGCAAGCTGATGCCCCTGAACCCGCCTTTGGGGTCCATATTCCCTTCGTGGCCCATTTGGGCTTTGAAATGGTGTCTTACGAGGGCGGTCGCTCCGAGTTGCGCTTCACCCCCAGACCCGAACACAAGAATTCATTCGATGTGGCCCATGGCGGCGCCCTCATGACCTTGCTCGATGTCTCCATGGCCACCGCGGCGCGCAGTGTGGACCGCGAACTGGGCGTCGTCACCATCGAGATGAAAACCAGTTTCATGCAGCCTGCCGACGGTACCTTGACCGCCAAAGGCCATTTGCTGCACCGGACCCGTTCCATGGCTTTTGTCGAGACCCATTTGTACAACGCCCAAGGCACCTTGTGCGCCCATGCCACAGGCACCTTCAAATACATGCCGCGCAAGAACACCAGCGCATCCCTTCCCACCGATTGAACGGAGCACCACCATGCCCATGAACCGCCAAATCCTGCTGGACAACCGGCCCACCGGCGAAGCCACCGAAACCAACTTCAAGCTGGTCAGCACCCCGGTGCCCGATTTGCGCGACGGCGAAGTCCTGGTGCGGCATCACTTTCTCAGCCTCGACCCCTACATGCGGGGGCGCATGAACGATGGCAAAAGCTATGCCCAGCCCCAACCCCTGGGGCAGGTCATGATCGGTGGCACCGTGGGGGAAGTGGTCCAGTCCAGGCACGCTCGCTACGCGGCGGGTGACCAAGTGGTGGGCATGGGCGGTTGGCAAGAGTACAGCGTGGTTCAGGCCGACACCCCCGGGGCACTGCGCAAAGTCAATACCACCCATGTGCCCCTCAGCCATTACCTGGGGGCGGTGGGCATGCCCGGGGTCACCGCCTGGTACGGTTTGGTCAAAATCATCGAACCCAAGGCGGGTGAGACCGTCACAGTCAGCGCCGCCAGCGGGGCTGTGGGCAGTGCCTACGGTGCCCTGGCCAAGGCGCGGGGGTGCCGGGTGGTGGGCATCGCTGGCGGGGCTGAAAAATGCGACTATGTGGTCAAGGAACTGGGGTTTGATGACTGCGTCGACTACAAAACACACACCGATGCGGCCTCTTTGTCCAAAGCGCTCAAATCCGCCTGTCCCGATGGCATCGATGGCCATTTTGAAAACGTCGGCGGCATGGTCCTCGATGCGGTCATGCTGCGCACCAATGCCTTTGCCCGCATTGCCGTCTGCGGCATGATCGCCGGATACGATGGCAAGCCCCTGCCTCTGGCCGCCCCCGCCCTGATTCTGGTCAACCGCTTGAAAGTGCAAGGCTTTATCGTCAGCGAACACATGGAGGTCTGGCCCGATGCCTTGCAAGAACTGGGGCAGTTGGTGGGCAGCGGCGCATTCAGGCCGCGCGAGACCGTCGCGCATGGCCTGGAAAATGCCCCATCCGCCTTCTTGGGCTTGCTCAAGGGCAAGAATTTCGGCAAACAACTCGTTCAACTGATCTGAGGCCGGCATGATCCACACCTTTGAAGGCAAAGTGGCGGTGCTTACCGGTGGTGGCTCCGGCTTTGGCCTGGAGTGCGCGCGCATTGGGGCCAGCCTGGGCATGACACTCGTGCTGGTCGATGTCCAGGCCGATGCCCTGGAACGCGCCTGCGACGAGTTAAAAGGGCAGGGGGCCCGGGTCTGGGCCCGGCAAGTCGATGTGTCCAGCGACACGGCGATGACAGCCCTGGCCGATTGGGTGCGCACCGAAGTGGGCGTCCCGCACCTGGTGTTCAACAATGCCGGCGTGGCCGCTGGCGGCCTGCTTTGGGAAAACACCGTGGCCGACTGGGAATGGCTGCTGGGCGTCAACCTGTGGGGGGTCGTGCACGGGGTGCGCCTGTTCACCCCCATGATGCTGGCGCAAGCCCGTCGCGATCCGGCCTATCGCGGCCACATCGTCAACACCGCCAGCATGGCGGGTTTGCTCACCCCGCCCAATATGGGCATCTATAACACCACCAAGCACGCCGTGGTGGCCCTCACCGAGACCCTCTACCAAGATTTGAAACTCGTCACCGATCAGGTCAGCGCCAGCGTCTTGTGCCCGTACTTCGTGCCCACCGGCATCAGCCACAGCGAACGCAATCGCCCCCCGGGCCTGCAAGCCGCGCCCCCTTCGACCAGCCAGCTGATCGGGCAAGCCATGAGTGAGAAAGCCGTCAGCGGCGGCAAGGTCAGCGCCCGCGATGTGGCCCAACTGGTGTTTGACGCCGTGGCCCAAGACCGCTTTTACATCTTCAGCCACCCCAAAGCCCTGGGCAATGTGCAGCAGCGCATGGAGTCCATCCTGCAAAATGTGTCCCCCCCTGACCCATTTGCGGCCCGGCCTGACATAGGCGAAGACTTGCGCCGCGCTCTGCGTGCCCAACCCTGACCCGTACCCCGCCAGAGGCTGCCTTGGGCTTCGTAGAATCAGCCCATGACCATTTCTGAACTCATTGCCCAGGACCTGGGCGTCAAAGAAGCACAAGTTCGCGCCGCCATCGACCTGCTCGACGGCGGTGCCACCGTCCCATTCATCGCCCGTTACCGCAAAGAGGCCACCGGCGGCCTCGATGACATTCAACTGCGCGAACTCGAACAGCGCCTGGCCTACCTGCGCGACCTCTTTGAGCGGCGCGTGGCCATCCTCAAAAGCATCGAAGAGCAGGGCAAGATGACGCCTGAGTTGCGCCAGGCCATCGATGCCGCCGCCACCAAGCAGGCCCTGGAAGACCTATATCTGCCCTTCAAGCCCAAGCGCCGCACCAAGGCCATGATCGCCCGTGAGGCAGGTCTTGAGCCCTTGGCCGTGGCCCTGTGGGCCAACCCCGGGCTAGACCCCCACCAGGAAGCCGAGGCCTATGTGGTGGCCGCCGGCGTGGTCGAAGGCGCTGATTTTTCCAGCGTTGCGCTGGTGCTCGATGGGGTGCGCGACCTGATCTCCGAGCGTTGGGCGGAAGACGCCCGCCTGTTGCAGGACATGCGCGATTGGCTTTGGCAGGAGGGCATGTTGCAATCGCGGCTGGCCAGCGGTAAAAACCCGGATGACCCCGAGGTGGCCAAATTCCGCGACTATTTCGAATACGACGAAGCCATCTCCAGCGTGCCTTCGCACCGCGCCTTGGCCGTGTTCCGTGGCCGCAGCCTGGGGCTGCTCGACGTGCGTCTGGCACTGGCCACCGAGCCCGAACCTGGCCAGCCCAGCCTGGCCGAAGGACGCATCGCCGTCTGTCTGGGCTGGTCACACCAAAAACGGCCTGCCGATGACTTGCTGCGCCGCTGCGTCTCCTGGACCTGGAAGGTCAAGCTCAGCCTCTCGCTGGAGCGTGACCTGTTGGCGCGTCTGCGTGAGCAGGCCGAGCAAGTGGCCATCCAGGTCTTTGGCGACAATGTGCGCGACCTGTTGTTGGCCGCGCCGGCTGGCGCAAGAGTGGTGATGGGGCTAGACCCCGGCATCCGCACCGGGGTCAAAGTGGCCGTCGTCAGCGACACCGGGCGTTTGCTGGCCACCGACACCGTGTTTCCGCACGAGCCAAGGCGCGATTGGGAAGGGGCCTTGCACCGCTTGGCCCATTTGTGTGTCTCGCACGGGGTCACCCTGATCGCCATCGGCAACGGCACCGCCAGCCGAGAAACCGATCATCTGGCTGCCGACCTGATCAAGCGCCTGAGCCCCTTGGCTTGCGAGGGCGTCAAAACACCCCTCAAGGTGGTGGTCAGCGAGGCCGGAGCCTCGGTTTACAGCGCCAGTGAATACGCCAGCCAGGAGCTGCCCGACATCGATGTCAGCCTGCGCGGGGCGGTCAGCATCGCCCGTCGCCTGCAAGACCCCTTGGCCGAATTGGTCAAGATCGACCCCAAATCCATCGGCGTCGGCCAGTACCAGCACGACCTCAGCCCCACCGAGTTGTCCCGCACCCTGAACGCAGTGGTCGAAGACTGCGTCAACAAAGTGGGCGTCGACCTGAACACGGCCAGTGTGCCGCTGCTGAGCAGGGTTTCGGGCCTCAGTGCCACGCTGGCCCGATCGGTGGTGCGTTGGCGCGACCAGCAAGGTGCCTTCAAGAACCGCCAACAATTGCTTGAGGTGACGGGCTTGGGCCCCAAGACCTTTGAGCAATGCGCCGGATTTATGCGCATTCGGGGGGGCGACCAGGCACTGGACATGACCTCGGTGCACCCCGAGAGTTATCCCGTGGTTGAGCGCATCCTCCAAAAAATCGGGCGACCGGTCAGCGAGGTGATGGGGCGACCCGACATGCTCAAGACCTTGCGCCCGGAATGGTTTGCCAACGACACGGTGGGCGTGATCACCGTCAAAGACATCTTGACTGAACTCGAAAAACCGGGCCGTGACCCGCGCCCCGATTTTCAGGTGGCCCGTTTCACCGAAGGGGTCGAGGGCATCACCGACCTCAAGGTCGGCATGGTGCTCGAAGGGACCGTGAGCAATGTCGCCGCCTTCGGGGCCTTTGTCGATTTGGGCGTGCACCAAGACGGGCTGGTTCACGTCAGCCAGTTGTCCAACCGGTTTGTGCAAGACGCGCGCGAAATCGTCAAAGCGGGCGAGATCGTCAAGGTCAAGGTGCTGGAAGTCGATGTGCCACGCAAGCGCATTGCCCTCAGCATGCGCTTGGAGGCGGCCGCGCCGCGACGCGACGCCCCGCGCGACAACCGCTTCGAGTCTGCCTCCCGACACCAGCGCTCTGGCGGCGCAGCTGGGGCAGGGCGTGCGGCTGATCATCCCGCTCAGGGAGCCATGGCCTCGGCCTTTGCCAAACTGCAGGGCTTGCGCAAGTGAGCCAGCCGGCATGAAAGCACTGCGCATCCTGGCCGGGCCAGTGGCCCTCTCGCACATCCGTGCGCATGGCTTGTCGCCTTCAGACATAGGCGTCATGCCGGGGGCGGCCGGTGGCCCCAAGGGGCTGATTTTGGGACCGCTCGATCGTTTTTTGTTCGGCCATTGGCTGCAAGGCTCCGGGCAAGCCATCGACCTGGTGGGTGCCTCCATCGGGGCCTGGCGCTGGGCCAGCGCCTGTCTGAACGACCCGGTCCAGGCTTTGCTCCAACTCGAGCACGACTACATCCATCAGGATTACCGCATTCCTGCGGGACAAAAACGCCCCACCGCCGAGCAGGTCAGCCGCGAATTCGGGCAAAGCCTGCAAGCGTTTTATGGCGGGCGTGTCTCGGAGGTCATCGGGCACCCGCGCTTCAGGCTGCATGTGCTCACCTCCAGTGGGCAGCATGTCCTGGCCCGCGAAGGGCGCTGGCGCACCCCGCTGGGCTATGCCGGTGCTTATCTGGCCAACGCCATGCAGCGGCGCTGGCTGGGGCATTGGCTGCGCCGTGTGGTGTTTTCCAGCCACCCGCAACTGCCCCTGCCTTTTGGCACCAGCGACTTCCCCACCGACCGGGTGGCCTTGAGCGAGGCCAACTTCATGCCTGCCGTGCAAGCCAGTTGCGCCATCCCGTTTTTGCTGCAAGCCGTCCACAACATCCCCTTGGCCCCCCCGGGCGCCCATTGGGATGGTGGCATCACCGACTACCACCTGCATCTGGACTATCGGGCACAGCCCCGATTCGTGCTTTACCCGCATTTCCAGCCGCAGGTCGTGCCGGGTTGGCTGGACAAGGCCTGGAAGCGCCGCCACGCGGCCACCCCATTTCTGGAACGCATGGTCTTGCTCTGCCCCACACCCGAGTGGGTGGCCAGCCTGCCCAACGCCAAACTGCCCGACCGCACCGACTTCAGCGCCTACGCCCACGATGTGCCCCGGCGCATACGGGTCTGGCAGGCCGCAGCGGGCGCGGCGCAGCAGCTGGCCGATGAATTTTCACAGTGGCTGCAACAACCCGACCCCAGCCGGGTTGAGCTTTTGACATGACCTCACACCACGACCATCCCGCTCATGGGCTGCACCCGGCCATGCGCCAGCTGATCGAGCGCATCCACCGTGCCGGTCACGCCCCCATGCAGGCCATGACACCGCAACAGGCGCGGGCTTTTTACGAGGCAGGCGCGCCCCTGCTCGACATGCCGCCCCCGCAGATCGCCCGCCACGAGCCATTCACCCTGACCTTGGCCAACGGCGTCCCATTGCCTGCCCGCTTTTATTCAGACCAGCGTGAGCCTGGCGCCCAAGCGGTGCTGGTGTATTTTCATGGCGGTGGCTTCACCATCGGCAGCCCGGCCACGCACGATGTCTTGTGCCGCCACCTGGCCCGTTTGGCGCATTGCGCGGTCATATCTGTCGACTACCGGCTGGCCCCCGAACACCGATTCCCGACCGCCGTGGACGATGCCTGGGGTGCTCTGTGTCAGGTGCACACCCAAGCCGGGGCACTCGGGCTGGACGCCAGCCGCATCGCGGTAGGGGGCGACAGCGCGGGCGGCACCCTGGCGGCAGTGTGCGCCCTCATGGCGCGTGATGCAGGGCTGCCTCTGGCCTTGCAACTGCTGTTTTACCCGGGCACCACGGCCCACCAAGACACGCCCTCGCACCAGCGCTTTGGCCAGGGCTTCATGCTCGACACCCCGACCATTTCGTGGTTTTTCAGCCAGTACATCGACCCCGGGCAACGCAGCGACTGGCGATTTGCCCCGCTATTGGCCCAAGACCACGCGGGGGTGGCACCCGCCTGGATCGGGCTGGCCGAATGCGACCCCTTGGTCGACGAAGGGGTGCAATACGCCGATGTGCTGCGCATGGCGGGTGTGCCGGTGGATTTGGACATTTATCGGGGTGTCGTGCATGGCTTTGTCAATATGGGCCGCACCATCCCCCAGGCCTCTCAGGCCCACCAGGACGCCGCCCGTGCCTTGCGGCAGGCCTTTGCTTCATAGCCGGGCAGTGCCCTGGCCGTGGTTTCTATCACCGCCATCAGGCCGGCGTCTGTCAATAAGGGCTGAGTTTGCGGATGCGGTGGTTGTCGCTGTCAACCACATACACATGGCCACTGGCGTCCACAGCGACGCCTAAAGGCCTGTTAAATTTCGCCGTCCCACCCGTGCCCTCCAGATGACCAGGCTCATTGACCACCCCGGCCAAAGTGCTGACGGCGCCATCCGGGCTGACCTTGCGGATCAGGTGATTGCTGCTGTCTGCCACATACACATTGCCAGCGGCGTCCAGGCAAACGCCATAGGGAACGCTAAAAGTCGCCAACCAGGCCGTGCCATTCAACTCACCAAGTATCCCCACCCCGGAATAGGTGCTCACCACCCCCGAGGGCGTGATTTTGCGGATGCGGTTATTGCTGCTGTCGGCCACATACACATGGCCGCTGGCATCCACGGCCACGCCATAAGGGTTGTTGAATTTCGCTGTTCCACTCGTGCCATCCACATAACCACCGCTTTCCCTCACACCGGCCAAGGTGCTGACCACACCCGCAGGACTGATTTTGCGGATGAGGTGGTTGCCCTGATCGGCCACATACAAATGGTCGCTACTGTCCACAGCGATGCCATAAGGCCCGCTAAATCTTGCTGTCGCGCCTGTGCCATCCACATAACCTGAAAATCCCGCCGCTCCAGCCCAGGTGCTGACCACACCGGCGGGGTTGATCTTGCGGATCTGAAATCCGTTGTAATCAGCCACAAACACATTGCCACTGCTGTCCACGGCAAGCCCCGAAGGGTTGGAAAAGGTCGCCGTTGCAGCAGAGCCATTGACAGCCCCTGAAGACCCTGTGCCCGCCAAAGTGCTGACCACCCCCGCCGGGCTGATTTTTCTGATGCGGTTGTTGAGGGCATCGGCCACATACAAATGCCCACTGCGGTCGACGGCAATCCCATAGGGGTTGTACAGAGTCGCCGTGGCCCCCATGCCATCGAGGTATGGCGAGGTATAGCCCGTTCCCGCCCAGGTGCTCACCAGCCACTGGGTGGGTGCCGCGCTGCCACTGCCTGAGCTGCTCGATGAGCTGCTCGATGAGCTGCTCGATGAGCTGCTCGATGAGCTGCTGGCTGAGCTGCTGGATGAGCTGCTGGATGAACTGCTGGATGAACTGCTGGATGAACTGCTGGATGAGCTGCTGGATGAGCTGCTCGATGAGCTGCTCGATGAGCTGCTCGATGAGCTGCTGGATGAACTGCTGGCGGAACCACTCCCATTGGGACTTGCCGCATCACCCCCACCGCCGCCACCACAAGCGGCGAGCAGGGCAGCGGCATCCAGTGCCAGCGCCGTGCCCATGAAATGGCGGCGCTTCAAACCCGACACCTCCTGTGCGGTGTCGCTCCGGGCTGGGTTTAGGCTGGGCTTGCCGATTTGGTCGAGGCCGACTTCGCTTTGGGCTTCTTTGCGGGCTTCTTGACGGTCATCGTTGTGTGCGTCATTGCGGTGGTTTGTCATACGACCTCTCGGGTTTTGTTCAATGTGCGGGTGTGCGGCTGGATTGTCTTTTTTTGAATTATATGGACACATTTTTGAAAAATTATAGGTATTTTTATATTCAATTTTTCTTGAATCAACCATTCCCATCAAAGATCCACCCAGGCAAAAACCCAAAAAAGCCATATGATGCATGCCATTCAAGAAGGCCGTCCTCACCCCATGGGGACACCGGGGGTTCAGCGCCAGGGCGCACCACCGCCGTCAAACCACCATGGGCGCAGGCTTTTATTCCAATCGAACCATGACACTCATCACCGGCCCCTGGACTGAGCTGCAACACTGGGCGGCACCGCTGCGCACCGACGTGTTTGTGCGCGAACAGGGGGTTCCCCAGGAACTGGAGTGGGATGACCTGGACCACAGCGCAGTCCATGCGGTCTGCTTAAGCCCCCAAGGCCAGGCCTTGGCGACAGGGCGCTTATTGGTGCATGGTCCGGGCCAGGCCCGCATAGGCCGCATGGCGGTATTGGCCTCGCATCGCGGCCTGGGGTTGGGGCGTCAAGTCTTGCGCGGGCTCATGGCCGTGGCCCGAGAGCGAGGCGACCGCCTGGTATGTCTGCATGCCCAGACCTCGGCCCGGGGGTTTTACGAACGCGAGGGTTTTGTGACGCAAGGCGAGGTGTTCATGGAAGCGGGCATAGAACACATCGAAATGAGCTGCCCGCTTTCACATTGACCGCAGAGCTTCCCTAAATGTCTTGCAGCAAGGGGTAGGGCAGGGGCCACAAATTCAAGGCATGGCCATCGACACTGAGGTCTTGCCGCTGGGCATGGCTGAGCATCAGGCACACCAGGGCCACCCCGCCGCCCGTCGACAATGGGGCAGCCTGGGCCACCAGCCCACAAGGGTCAGGGCCCGCCATCACTTCCGAACCCGCCCGCACTGGGGCAGCGGTATGGGCCACAAAGGTACGCCGCTTGAGCGTGCCCCTGAACTGGCTGCGGGCCACCACCTCCTGGCCGGGGTAACAGCCCTTTTTAAAGTTGACACCACCGATCGACTCGTAGTTCAGCATTTGCGGCACAAAGGCCTCGAAGGTGGCCTCGCTCACATCGGCCACGCCAGCCAGCACCTCGCCCGCCAACCAGTCTTCGTGGGTGATGGTGGCGGCCATGGGCATTTCGGCTTTGGGCAGCAACAGCGCCCGGGCCTGATCACCCACGGGGTAAAGCCCGATCAGCACCCCTTGTGGCAGATCGAGGGTGGCCCAGGGGGCCAGCGGCTTGTCGCTGACGGCACGCATGACCTCGCCGGCCAGGCCCCAGACCGCCTGCTCATCGCTGGCATCGCTCAGTTTGGCCTTGGCGCGCAAGACAAACATCGACAGCCGTTTCAAGGTGCGCGGCAATAGATCGCGGCGCATCACCAGCCTCACCTCGCTGTCAGACGCCTTGTACACCACAAAGCTCGCCTGCAAGCGGCCTTGTGCATTGCAAAAACCAGCCAGACGCGCTTGCCCCACTGGCAGCAACTGCACATCCTGGGTGAGTTGGTTATGCAAAAAAGAGGCGGCGTCTTCACCCTGGCACCTGATCACGCCCAGATGGGGCAGGGGGCAGGCCCCTTGCAGGGTCAAGGCGGGGGTCGGTGCGTGGAGGTCAGTCATGGCTGAATTATCATCGCTTAGGGAAGCTCTGCAAAACTTGCTGCGTGCAAGTTTCGCCCAAAATCGGGATGCCATGCAAGGCGGATTTCGAAGCAGATATCGGGATATCTCTGCAAGAAATCCAACGAAGCAGGGCGCTTGCAGAGCTTCCCTAGAAAAGGTCGACATGCCCCAAAGGAAAAAACCCCTGTTGCGCTCACCCAGCTTGTGGGCGGTCTTGATCGCCATGACGATCAGCCTGGCCTTCACCCTGTTTTGGGTGTTTGCCCCCATGGCACAGCGTGAAGCGGTCGTCGATTTATCCATCGAGCCCGGCACCTCGGTGCGCGGTGTGGCCGAAGCGGTGGTGGCCAGCGGCGTCGATGTGTCGCCCCAAGCCTTCTGGCTGTTGTTGCGCCTCAGCGGCAAGTCGCGGCAATTGCGTGCCGGCAGCTACGAGGTCACCCTGGGCACCAGCCCTTGGCAGCTGATGCAAAAACTGGTGCGTGGCGATCAGTCGCTGCGCACTTTGACCGTGGTCGAGGGCTGGACATTGGCGCAAATGCGCAAAGTGGTGGACCAGGCCGAGGGCTTGCGCCACGACACCCAGGGCTTGAGTGACGCTGACCTGATGGCCCGACTGGGACGCGCGGGCCTGAGCGCCGAAGGGCGGTTTTTTCCGGACACCTACACCTACGGCAAGGGCACGCCCGATTGGCGCATTTATGAGCGGGCGCTCAAAGCCATGGACCGCCAGTTGGCGCGGGCCTGGCAGGCACGCAGCGAGCGCAGCGTGTTGCTGTCGCCCGAGCATGCACTGGTCTTGGCCAGCATCGTCGAGAAAGAAACCGGTCTGGCGGCCGATCGGGCCATGATCTCCTCGGTGTTTCACAATCGTTTGCGCATCGGCATGCCCTTGCAGACCGACCCCACGGTCATCTACGGCCTGGGCAGCGGCTTTGACGGCAACCTCAAGCGCATCCATCTTCGCACGGACCACCCCTGGAACACCTACACCCGCCACGGCTTGCCCCCCACCCCCATTGCCTTGCCCGGCAAAGCCGCATTGTGGGCCGCCGTGCAACCGGCCCCAAGCAAGGCCCTTTATTTTGTCGCCCGAGGCGATGGCAGCAGCCAGTTCAGCGACGATCTCCCGTCTCACAATGCGGCGGTCGAGCGCTACCAACTGCGCCGCCAGAGCAGCCCGGCCAAGGCACAATAGGGGCCTATGACGCAGGGTTTATTCATCAGTTTTGAGGGCATCGACGGGGCGGGCAAGTCGACCCATATTCAAGGCGTGGCCGATTTGTTTCGGCAACAGGGCCGTGCCGTCACGCTCACCCGCGAGCCGGGTGGCACGCCACTGGCCGAATCGCTGCGTGAGATGGTCCTGCACCAAACCATGGACCCCCTGACCGAGGCCTTGCTCATTTTTGCCGCGCGCAGAGACCATCTGCAACAGGTCATCGAGCCCGCCCTGGCGCGCGGCGATGTGGTGCTGTGCGACCGCTTCACCGACGCCACATTTGCCTACCAGGGGGCAGGGCGGGGTTTTGATGGGCAGATTCTCGGCACGCTGGAACAATGGGTGCAGACCACAGGGCAGGGCGTTTTGCGCCAGCCCGATCTGACCGTATGGTTTGCGCTCGACCCGGCCATTGCCGCCCAGCGCCTGGCTGACGCCAGAGTGCCAGATCGCTTTGAGTCGCAGCCGCAAGATTTTTTTGCGGCGGTCCATCAGGGCTATGCCCAGCGCGCCGCCGCCAGCCCGACCCGCTTCATCAAGCTCGATGCCGCCCAAGCCAAACACCTGGTTTGGCAGCAATTGACCCGGGCCCTGATCCAACGCGGCAAGCTGTCCATCATGGTCCAGGTGCCACCCTCGCTCAACACCTGACATGAGCCCTTCCTCTCCCCCCATGGCCCCTTGGCTGACGCGACAGTTGCACGATTTGTTGGCGCGGCGCGGCCATGCCTGGCTTTTGCACGGTCCCTCCGGCCTGGGACAGTTTGAATTGGCGCAGGCCCTGGCCCGCGCCTGGTTGTGTGGGCAGCCCGGGCCGCAGGGCGCTTGCGGTGTCTGCCCCAGTTGCCTGGGCTTTGACAGACACACCCATGCCGACCTGTGCGTGCTGATGCCTGAAACCCACGCCCTGAGCCTGGGCTGGCCGCTGGACGAAAAAGCCCAGCAAGAGATCGACGACAAAAAACGCAAGCCCAGCAAAGAAATCCGGGTCGATGCGGTGCGCCAGATGGTCGCATTCACCCAGACCACCCACTTGGGCCAGCGTGGTCAGGTGGTGATGATTCATCCGGCCGATCGCTTGAACCACGTCACTGCCAACAGTTTGCTCAAAACCCTGGAAGAACCTCCCGGCGACACCCGCTTTGTGCTCACCACCGACGCCGTGCATCAATTGCTGCCCACCATCCGCAGCCGTTGCCAAAGCCACGCCATGCAAATCCCCCAAACCGATGAAGCTTTGGCTTGGCTGGAGGGACAGGGCGTGCCGCAAGCCCAAGCCGAAGTGCTTTGGCGCGCCAGTGGCGGGCGGCCCAGCTGGGTCTTGGAGCGCTTTCAACAAGACGGCTTGACGGCCGAACTGTGGGGACAGTGGCCACGCCAGATCGCCCGTGGCCAACCCGG
>JBEBAJ010000002.1:0-25007 GCA_041158965.1 Pseudomonadota bacterium
GTCTTCAAAAAAGTCGATGCGCCCCAGCAGATGCTGGTACTGGCCCACATCGTCATGCACATCGAGCAGGTGCAGGTAGTCGCGCCCTTGCTGGCCCCAGGCCGCCAACAAAGGCTGGGCCTGGGTGTGCCCATCGGCCGCCCCGGGCGGCAGTCCGGGTACACCGGGTTTGGGTGTTTGGCGCGTTCGGGTCGCGGCCTGCAGCCGTTGGCGCTCACTCACCACATCGCCCCAGTGGTGCTGGCACGGGTTGAGCACAAACACCATCACCTGTGACACCTGCCCCAGCGCCGCCAGGGCCTCGATCGATTGCATGGGCATGGCGCTGACGCCAAACACCAAAATTCGCTTTGGCAGCCCGCCGGGCGCGGCTTGGTTCATCTGGCGCATGAAGGCCTCATGCACCTCGGCGCGAGAGGGGGGCAAGGCCAGACCCGATTCAGAGTCGGCGGCCACATCGGCCAGCAGCGCTTGCCACAGGCGAGCTTGCCAGAGCTCGGTGGCAGGCAGCTCTTGTGGTTGACCCAGGGCGTTGCGCAGCGTCGCCGTGCCTGCCGCCCAATCGCGCAACCAGTCTGAGCGGTAATTTTGGTAGCCGTCCAGCAATTGGGCCAACTGCTGGCACAACTGCAGCAGACGGCCCTCGTCGATGGGCTTGGCGCCCTGGCGCACATAGCGGCGCAGCGGCCCGTAAACGCCTTGGCCATCGTTTTGCAGGCATTCGGGGATCAGCCGCATCAAACGCCAGACCAGGTGCTCGCGATCCAGCGGCATGTGCTGCGGCACCCGCTCTGGGCCCAACACCAGTCGGTAGGCGTGCCAAAGCATTTCGGCCGGGAAGACCATTTTGGTGGCCGCGCAAATGCCCAGGCCCCGGGCGTCGGCCAAGCCTTGCTCCAGCCACTGTTTCATCCCGTTGCTTTGCACCACCACCCACTCGGGGTTCAGCCCCTCCAGCGGGAAGTTACGCACATGCCCGATCAGCAACTCGCGCAGGTCTTCCAGCCGGTTGCCGTGCAGCACCATGAACCCGGTCGGCCAGTCGGCGGTCGGGGCAGGGCTTTGTGGGATGAAACGACGCATGGGGTTTTGCAGAGCTTCCCAAGCATAGCCCATGGCGAGGCTCAAACGGTGAGCCTCGACGCAGAACCGCCTGGGCAGCGGCCCTGCGGCCTGAACATCAGGCTTCGTCGACGATGGGGTTGCGCAGCGTTCCTACGCCTTCGATCACGATGTCGCAGACATCGCCTTGCTTCATGAACACCGGCGGGTTGCGGGCATAGCCCACGCCAGCCGGGGTGCCGGTGATGATCACGTCGCCGGGCATCAGGGTGATGCACTCGGTGATGATGACCAGAGACTCTTTCACATTCCACAAAAAGTCACTGGTGTTGGCGTCTTGCATCACCTGGCCATTCAGTATGCTCTGGATGCGCAGGCCATGGGCGCCCGGGGGCAACTCGTCGGCGGTCACGATCCAGGGGCCAAAGCCGCCGGTTTTGTCAAAGTTCTTGCCGATTGTCCACTGGTTGGTCTTGCGCTGGTAGTCGCGCACGCTGCCGTCATTGAAGCAGCTGTAGCCAAACACGCAGTCCAGGGCGTTGTCGGGGGTCAGGTGGCGGGCGGGTTTGCCGATCACCACCGCCAGTTCGGCCTCGTAGTCGAGTTTGGTGGAGACTTTGGGTCGCACGATGGGGGCCTGATGGGCCGTCATCGAGGTGTCCACCCGCATGAAAAAGCTGGGGTACTCGGGACGGGCGTGGCCGCCTTCCTTGGCATGGTCGGCGTAGTTCAGGCCCAGGCACACGATTTTGGGCGGGTGCGCGATGGGCAAATCGAACTGAACGGATGACAGCGCCTGAAAGTCACTGGCCGGTGCTTGGGCCAGCAGACCAGCCACCCGCTGGCGGGTCGCATCGTCATAAAACGGGGTCATCTCGGCGGCCAGCTTGGCATCGAGTTTGGCCAGGTCGATGAACTGGTCATCATGCCCGGGCCGGATCAGTCCCAGACCGGTGCGGCCGGCGGCGGTGTAGCGAAAGAGTTTCATGCAGTCTCCAAAACAGCAAATAAATTTGCACCGCACCATCGCGATGACTGAGAATGATTCTAGAGCCAGTCTTGGGGCCGGCCAGTTTTTAGGTGTCACCTGATGTTGCAACGCTTTATGAAATCCCGCGTCCTTGAGGGCGTCCAGCTGGCCTGTCGTCGATTGCTCAGCGAACAAGGCGAATCCAACGCCCAAAGCATGGCCCGGCGCATATTGGACGGTTACCTGCAACTCAGTCCGGCCCAGCGCACCGAGTTCTTCCACTTTCTCTCCTCCGAGTTCAACCCCGACCCGGTGATGGTCCAGGAGGCCGCCGGCACCTATGCCGCCGAGCCCAACGGCATCAACCTCATGCACCTGTTCCGGGTGGTCGAGCCGCCAAGGCAAGAGCTGCTGCGTCGCATCAACCGTGCGCCCAACGCCACCGGCGATTTGGTGCGGCTGCGCGCCGAATTGCTGGGTCAAACCTCGGCCAACCCCGATTTCCGGGCCTTGGACGCCGATTTGCACCACCTGTTCACCTCCTGGTTCAACCCCGGCTTTCTTGAGTTGCACGAAATCACCTGGAACTCCAGCGCCCAGCTGCTGGAAAAAATCATCCAGCACGAGGCCGTGCACGCCATCGACGGCTGGGACGACCTGCGCCGCCGATTGCAGCCCGACCGGCGTTGCTTTGGCTTTTTTCACCCCCAACTCCCTGGCGAGCCGCTGATCTTTGTGGAGGTCGCCCTGGTCCCCGACATCGCCGACGACGTGGGCCCCTTGCTCGACAAAAAAGCCCCGCTCATCGAAGACAAAAGGCAAAGAACAGCCATTTTTTACTCGATCAGCAACTGCCAGTCGGGCCTGCGCGGGGTGTCGCTCGGCAACTTCCTCATCAAACGCGTGGCCGACCGTTTGTTGCAAGAGTCGCCCGGCATCAAAACCTTCTCCACCCTCTCCCCCATCCCCGGATTCACCCGCTGGCTCGACCAAGGCGCCCCTCTGGATCCCGAACAGATGAGCCCGGCCCGCATCAAAAAAGCCGAGCAGGCCCTGACCACCCTGCGCTTGGACCGCGCCAAATGGGCAGAGCGCTTGCGTTCGGGCTGGCACCCGAATGACGCCATCGACGCAGAGCGCGAGGCCCTCATGCGCCTGTGTGCCCTCTACCTCATGTACCACACCACCCACCCCACCGGCGACTCGGTGGGCAAGTTCCACCTCACCAACGGGGCCACGCTGTACCGCATCAACTGGGCCGCCGACCTGTCCAAAAAAGGCCTCCAGCAGTCCTCCGGCATCATGGTCAATTACCTCTACGAACTCGACAAGGTCGAGACCCAGCACGAGGCCTTCATGAAGCGCGTGGTCATTTACGCCCGAGGGGTGGAGAAGTGGGCTTGAAGCCTGCCGCAGTGTCAGGCCCGATAATCCACCCATGATCAAAATCCTCGACGCCTTCTGGCGCGCCCTGGCCTATGCGATCACCCCGAGGGTGTTGGTGCTGACCCTGATGCCCCTGGTCTTGCTGGTGGTGATGGTCATGACCTTGGCCTATTTCTACCTCGATCCGGCCCAGGAATGGGTCAGTGATGCCCTGCAAGCCTGGCCCTGGCTGATGGCTGGCTTCACCTGGATGTCCCATCTGGGTTTTGCCGCCCTCCACACCGTGCTGGCCACCCTGATCATCGCCTTTGCGGTGACCCCGGTGCTGGTGGTGCTCAGCCTCTTGTCCGTGTCGGTGTTGCTCAGCACCCCATTGCTTGACGGTGTGGCCCGTCGTCGCTTCCCCCACCTGCAACGCCTGCGCGGCGGCAGCATGGCGGGCAGTGTGGGTTTCATGCTCAAGTCCACACTCATCACCCTGATGGTCTTGCTGCTCACCTTGCCTCTGTGGTGGATCCCTCCTTTTATGTTCATACTGCCGCCCATGGTCTGGGGTTGGCTGACCTACCGGGTCATGGCCTACGACGCCCTGGCCGAGCATGCCAGCGTGCCCGAACGCGACATGCTTTTCCAGCGGCACCGCTGGTCCATGTGGGCCATGGGCATCGTGGTGGGTTTTTTGGGGGCGGCGCCGGGGCTGATCTGGGTCTCGGGCGCCATGTTGGCCGCCGCCTTCATTTTGTTGGTGCCACTGGCCATCTGGATTTACACCTGGATTTTTTCCTTTGGCGCCTTGTGGTTTACCCATTACGGCTTGAACGCCCTGCACGAATTGCGACGATCCGGCGGCACCGACCAAAGCGGCTCCGCCACCCAGTCTGCAGCTGCGGCACCTCAGACAGGCGACATCATCGACGTCTGACCCGGCCCGATGGGCCGAACAGCCCCATCAGAGTGCCTTAGAACAACGACTCGCTCTCGCCATACCCCGCTGGCGGTTCGCTGGCTTTTTGCGCCTGCCAATCTTCGCGGCGCAGCAATGTGCCCACACGCACGCCCAGCAAGCGAAAGCGGCGGCTCAGGTCCACGCGTTTCAAGCACTGCCCGGCCAGTAGGCGGATGCGCTTGGGGTCGTCGGTGTAGTCGTCGATGGACACGTCCCGGGTCACGCTTTTGAAGTCGTCATAGCGCAGCTTGATGCCGATGGTGCGCCCCACATAGCCCTTGCGGCGCAGGTCCTCGGCCACTTGCTCACACAGGCGTGTGAACACCCCTGCGAGGGTGTCGCGGTCCTGGCTGGCGTGCAAATCGCGCTCAAAAGTCGTCTCCCGGCTCACGCCCACCGGCTCGCTGTCGGTCTGCACGGGCCGCTCATCGCGACCCCAGGCCGCTTCAAACAACCAGGCCCCATAGCTGCGGCCAAAGAGCGCCATCAAATCAAAGCGGTCGCGCTGTGCCAGTTGGCCGATGGTCTCAATGCCTTGGGATTTCAGCCGCACCTCCGCTTTGGGCCCGATGCCATTGATCTTGCGGCAGGGCAGGGGCCAGATCAGCGTGGACAAGTCGCTGTCGTGAACGATCGATATGCCATTGGGCTTGTTGAACTCGCTGGCCATCTTGGCCAGCAGCTTGTTGGGGGCCACACCGATCGAGCAAGTCAGGCCGGTTTCTTCAAAAATGCTTTTTTGTATCAAACGCGCCAGCACCCGGCCCCCTTCGCGCTGTCCACCGGGCACTTCGGTGAAGTCGATGTAGACCTCATCCACCCCCCGGTCTTCCATGACGGGCGCGATGTCGGTGATGACGGCCTTGAAGCGGCGGGAAAACTGGCGATAGCGCTCAAAGTCCACGGGCAACAGCACCGCCTGCGGGCACAGTTGGGCGGCCTTCATCAGCCCCATGGCCGAACCCACGCCGAACTGCCGCGCCTCGTAGGTGGCCGTGGTGATCACCCCACGTCCGGCATAGCCCTTGAGGCGTGGAAATGCATCGACCGGAATATGGGGCAGCCGCTCAGAAATGTTGTCGGCTGCCCAGCCGTTGTTGGGTTGCAGCGCCTGCATGATCGCCAGCAAGTCATCGGCGCGCCGCCTGCCGCCCCCGATCACCACGGGCAGTCCGCGCAGCTGCGGATAACGCATGAGCTCGCACGACGCGTAAAACGCATCCATGTCCAGATGGGCGATGCGTCGGGGCAGGGCAGTCATCTAGGGAAGCTTTGCAAAACTCGCTGCGAGCAAGTTTCGCCCAAAATCGGGATGCCATGCAAGGCGGTTTTCGAAGCAGATATCCGAAGATATCTGCAAGAAGTCCAACGAAGCAGGGCGCCCGAGTTTGGGATGAAACGACGCATGGGGTTTTGCAGAGCTTCCCTAGACCCCTGTGGCGCAATCGCTCAGGCCGTCGGGTAAGTGCCCGGCAGCAAAATATCGCGCGTCACGCGGTCAATTTGCGTGTGCCCGCAAAAGGCCATGGTGGTGTCGAGCTCTTTGTGGATGATGTCGATGGCCTTGGCCACGCCCTCCTGCCCCATGGCCCCCAGGCCATAGAGCATGGCGCGGCCTATATAAGTGCCCTTGGCGCCCAAGGCGCGTGCCTTGAGCACGTCCTGGCCGCTGCGGATGCCCCCGTCCACATGGACTTCGATTTGGCTGCCCACGGCATCCACGATGCCGGGCAGGGCCTCGATGCTGCTGGGTGCACCATCCAACTGGCGCCCGCCATGGTTCGAGACGATCAGTGCGTCGGCACCCGACTGGGCGGCCAGTTTGGCGTCTTCGGCGTCCATGATGCCCTTGATGATCAGCTTGCCGCCCCAGCGGTCTTTGATCCACTGCACATCGTTCCAGCTCAGGGCGGGGTCAAACTGCGAGGCCGTCCAGCTCGACAAACTGCTCATGTCGGCGACGCCGCTGACATGGCCCACGATATTGCCAAACTGGCGTCGCGGCGTGCCCAGCATGCCCATGCACCAGCGCGGCTTGGTCATCATGTTGGCGATGTTTTTAAGGGTGAGCTTGGGTGGAGCCGACAAGCCGTTTTTGATGTCTTTGTGGCGTTGTCCCAAAATCTGCAAATCGAGTGTCAGCACCAGGGCGCTGCAATTGGCGGCTTTGGCGCGGTCGATCAGGCGCTCGATGAAGCCGCGGTCTTTCATGACATAGAGCTGAAACCAGAACCCTTCGCCCGCATGCTTGGCCACATCTTCAATCGAGCAAATGCTCATGGTCGAGAGCGTGAACGGAATGCCGAATTCACGTGCCGCGCGCGCGGCCAGAATTTCGCCATCGGCATGCTGCATGCCGGTCAGGCCGGTGGGGGCGATGGCCACGGGCATGGCCACTTTTTGCCCGACCATGGTGCTGGCGGTGCTGCGGCCTTCCATGTTCACCGCCACCCGCTGGCGCAACTTGATCTTGGCATAGTCGCTCTCGTTGGCGCGGTAAGTGCTTTCGGTATAAGAACCGCTGTCGGCATAGTCGTAAAACATGCGCGGCACGCGTTTTTCGGCCAATACGCGCAGGTCTTCAATGGTCGTGATCACGGGCATGGGTTCTGAACTCCTGTACAGCCTCTATATTAACCCGCCTGTCGCGACCTGAGCGCACGGGCGGTCGGGCTTCGTTGCACAATGCATGCATGAACATTGCCCATTTGTTGCAGCGGGTCGCCCTCAGTGCCCCCGACTCACCGGCCATTTTCAAGGGGCCCCATCTACACGCCAGTCACGCCCAGTGGGCGCAACGGGCGGCCAGTCTGGCCCGCCACCTCAGCGACCAGGGCCTGCGCCCCGGCGACCGGGTGGTGCTGTTCATGCGCAACCACCCGCGTTACCTCGAATTCATGCTGGGGGTGTGGTGGGCTGGCATGGTGGTGGTGCCGGTCAACGCCAAGTTGCACCTGAAAGAGTTGCAGTGGATCGTCGACAACGCCCAGGCACGCTGGGCCTTTGTCACCGACGATTTGGTGCCCGACGCCTCATCACTCAGCGGCCTGGACGGTGTGACCGAAGCCGATAGCGGGCAAGCCAACCTATGGCTCAGCGACAACGGGGCTGAATGCTTGCCGCCATTTGAGCGCCAGCCCGACGACACCGCCTGGCTGTTTTACACCAGCGGCACCACGGGTCGCCCCAAGGGCGTCATGATCACCCACCGCAACCTGCGGGCCATGGGCATGGGGTATTTTGTCGACGTTGACCCCATCGAGGCCACTGATGCGGCGGTTTACGCCGCCCCCATGTCGCACGGTGCGGGCATCTATGCCATTCCGCACCTCATGGCCGGGGCCCGCCATGTGGTCCCGCTGTCGGGCGGGTTTGACGCGAAAGAGCTGTTTGAATTGGGTTTGCACATCGGGCCCATGTCGATGTTTGCCGCCCCCACCATCGTCAAGCGACTGGTCGATGAGGCCGAGGCCCAAGGCCACAATGCGCAGCGTTGTGCCCTCTCCTTCAAGACCATTGTGTACGGCGGCGCACCCATGTACGCCGCCGACATCCAGCGTGCCTTGCGGGTCATGGGACAGCGTTTTGTCCAAATTTACGGCCAGGGTGAAACCCCCATGGTGGCCACCTGCTTGTCGCGCCAGCATCTGGCTGACCACCAACACCCGCACTATGCGCAGCGTCTGGCCTCTGTGGGCATCGCCCAGACGCCGGTGCGGGTGCGTGTGGTGGGCCCCGATGGGAACGATCTGCCGGTGAACGACATTGGCGAGGTGGTGGTGCGCGGCGATACCGTGATGGCGGGCTATTGGCGCAACCCCGAGGCCACGGCCCAGGCCATCCGCGACGGCTGGCTGTGGACCGGAGACATGGGTTGCATCGATGCCCAGGGTTTTGTCACCCTCAAAGACCGCAGCAAAGACCTGCTGATCTCGGGCGGCTCCAACATCTACCCGCGCGAGGTCGAAGAAGTCTTGCTGACGGCGCCTGGCGTGGCCGAGGTCAGCGTGGTCGGTGGCCCCGACCCCGAATGGGGCGAGGTGGTGGTGGCTTTTGTGGTTGCACAGCCCGGCCACACCCTCTCGACCGAACCACTCGATGCCCATTGCGTCGAGCACATGGCCCGCTTCAAGCGCCCCAAGCGTTATGTCTTTGTCGACGCCTTGCCCAAAAACAACTACGGCAAGGTGCTGAAAACCGAGTTGCGCTCGCGCTTGCTGGCCGGGGCAGGGCAGTCCAAATGAGCCAAGCCCATGTGCTGTTGCAGACCAGCGTCGGCTCTGAAGCCGACGCCCAAAGACTGGCCGAGCACGCCGTGCGCCAGCGTTTGGCGGCCTGCGTTCACATCGAGCCCATCGCCAGCGTCTATCGCTGGCAGGGGCAGGTGCAGCACGACCAAGAGTGGCGCCTGGGTTTTAAAACCACCGCTTCGCGCCTGCCCGAACTGGTCGCTGCCCTCAGCGCCATCCACCCCTACGAGCTGCCAGCCTTCTATACCCTGGCGGCGACACCCGCCACGCCTCAGTGGGCCCAGTGGGTACAGGGCGAGTGCCATCCAAATCAGAATTGATCGGCCACTGTGCGTGTGCCCCCATCTCCACTGAACACGAACAGTGTGAATAGTTACGCTTGCCAGGATCAAAATAAAAAATAGAATGATTTGGGGTGATTGTCTAACCCCAGATCCTTCGGTGTTTGAAGGGCCATTCAACCCATGCACCGACCCATACCCGAGGATCAACTTGACAACCCAGGCCCTCACCATTGCTGATGAAGTAGAAGCTGAAATCATGAGTCGTGTGCCCATGCAGGGCGTCTACCTTGGGCCAGATGATTTTTGGCTTAGAAAAGTCGACAGGAAATCGACAATCTGATGAAAGCCGATGCTGGGCGGGCATGGCTTTTGAAATCGGTAACCCAATGGTTCAAAGGCGATGTGCCTTCCATAGAACATGCCTTGAACATTGCGGGCCAACTCATGCCGGGCTCTTGGCAGAGCCATCAATACCGGCTGCTAAATTATGCGAATCTTTGCATGGCGAGCCGTGCGCAAGAGGTTCTTAAAAGCAGTGTCGATATCTCATTTGGAAATTTAAATGAAGGCCTGCCCATAGCGATGTATATCGGCGCTTTTCAAGAGGCTGTTCGAAAAATTAAACAAGCCAAACTCGCTCATCTACCCATTTTTGATGAAGCTTGGGTCCAGAAAATTCAGGCCGCCCGTCAAATCCTGGCTCAAACGGGCACTGATGACCAAATCTGCGCAAAGGTCATCGATTGTGTCGGTGAGGTACTACAAAAAAACAAATTGTTCTGGATCGAGACTGCGCCAGCCTTGACGGTATGTGCTGAAACACAGACGGTCTCGATCTGGTTCAAACTGGACACGAATTTTGAGCGTGCAACCGATTTGCATCTGGAATTGATTGACCTGCTGATTCAGAAAGATTTGGATCGTCTTGATTTTTTTGTTTCTTTAATGGGGCATCGTTCATGAGCATCACGGCGCAAGACCTGTTGGCATGGGCAGAACAGGTCTCGACCCGGAGCCCTTTGCAGGAGGTCGATGCCCGGGCTTGCATCAGCAGGGCCTACTACTCTTCTTTTCATGATTGCCGTGATTGGCATGCACGATGGCCTGCGCCTGGCACATTCGGAACGGGTTACCAACCCATGGGTACCCACGCGACACTGATCGCCCGATTGGCAAACCCAACCCATATACCCGAGCCGGATAAACTCAAATCAAGGCGAAGGGGCCATATGTTGCGAGCCTTGCGCGTCATGCGTGTTCAAGCAGACTACGACTTGAATGCCCCCTTGACCGCTGAATCAGCCCAAAAAGCACTTCAAGATTCAAAGAAAATTTTTTCAGTGCTCTGAATCATGGCCGATGGCTTTGAGGGGCACACCCACTCACATCAGCAGGTGTTCACCCGCGTTGTCGCCGCCCAAAATCACATAGTTCACCTTGCGGATGTCCATCAGCTTGGTGCCGCCGGCATAAGAAATCGAGCTTTGCACATCCTCTTGCATCTCGCGCAGGGTGTCGGCCAGTTTGCCTTTGATGGGCTCAAGGATGCGTTTGCCTTCCACGTGCTTGTACTCGCCTTTGTTAAAGTCTGACGCCGAGCCGTAATACTCTTTGAACATCTCGCCATCGACCTCGACGGTGCGACCCGGCGACTCTTCGTGCCCGGCAAAAAGCGAGCCGATCATGACCATGGTGGCCCCGAAACGGATGCTCTTGGCGATGTCGCCATGGCTTCTGATGCCGCCGTCGGCAATGATGGGCTTGGTGGCCACGCGGGCACACCATTTCAGCGCAGACAGCTGCCAGCCGCCGGTGCCAAAGCCGGTTTTGAGTTTGGTGATGCAGACCTTGCCCGGGCCCACGCCAACCTTGGTCGCATCTGCGCCCCAGTTCTCCAGATCGATCACCGCCTCGGGGGTGGCCACATTCCCTGCGATCACAAAGGTCTGGGGCATTTTTTCTTTAAGGTAGCCGATCATCTGGCGCACGCTCTCGGCGTGGCCATGGGCGATGTCGATGGTGACATATTCCGGGGTCAGGCCTTCGGCGAGCAGGCGATCCACGGTGTCGTAGTCGGGTTGCTTCACGCCCAATGAGATGGATGCGAACACGCCCTTGGCCTTCATGGCCCGCACATAGGCCACATTGTCGAGGTCAAAGCGGTGCATCACATAAAAGTAACCATTTCGGCCCAAGTATTCGCAAATCGACTCATCGACCACGGTTTTCATATTGGCCGGCACCACCGGCAATTTGAAAGTGTGCGAACCCAGGGTGACACTGGTGTCACACTCGGAGCGGCTCTCGACCCGGCACTTGCGCGGCAGCAACAGGATGTTGTCGTAATCAAAAATTTCCATGACTCAACTCCAAAACATTCAGGGGAGGGTGAGCGCTTGGCCTGTGCCGGTTCGTTTGCGGGCGCAAAAAAACCGGGCGCAAGAATCTTGGGCCCGGTGTCTGATTCTACCCCTATTCGCTTTCTACAATGCATGTCATGTCCTCACCCCCCCCAACCCCCTTCGGCACCCCGCCCGGATTGCTGGACAAGCTCAATCCTGAACAATCCCATGCGGTCACTTTGCCCAATGAACACGCCTTGATTCTGGCCGGTGCAGGTTCGGGCAAAACCCGGGTGCTGACCACCCGCATCGCCTGGTTGCTGCACACCGGCCAGGTCAGCCCGGGTGGGCTGATGGCCGTCACTTTCACCAACAAGGCCGCCCGCGAGATGGCCACCCGACTCGAAGCCATGCTGCCGGTCAATGTGCGCGGCATGTGGATCGGCACCTTCCATGGTCTGTGCAACCGTTTGCTGCGTGCCCATTGGAAGTTGGCCGATTTGCCCCAGACCTTTCAGATATTGGACACCCAAGACCAGCTCTCGGCCCTCAAACGCCTGTACAAGCAGTTTGGCATCGACGATGAGCGTTTCCCGCCCAAACAAACCCAGTGGTTCATCAACGGCTCGAAGGAAGACGGCCTGCGTCCGGGTGACATTGACCCGACCGACAGCGACACCCGCAAAAAGATCGAAATCTACGAGCTCTACCAGGCCCAATGCCAGCGCGAAGGTGTGGTCGACTTTGGCGAGCTGCTGCTGCGCTCGTTTGAGCTGCTGCGCGACAACGACCCGGTGCGCGAGCACTACCAAATGCGCTTCAGGCATTTGCTGATCGACGAGTTCCAAGACACCAACCGCCTGCAATACGCCTGGCTCAAACAACTGTGCGGCCCGCAGGGCAGCATGTTCGCCGTGGGCGATGATGACCAGAGCATCTATGCCTTTCGCGGTGCGCGGGTGGGCAATATGGCCGATTTTTTGCGCGAGTTCGGGGTCAAGCACCAGATCAAGCTCGAACAGAATTACCGCAGTTGCGGGGCCATTCTCGACACCGCCAACGAGCTCATCAGCCACAACAAATCTCGCTTGGGCAAAAACCTGCGCACCGATCAGGGCATGGGCGAGCCCATACGGGTGGTCGAGTCCCCCAGCGATTTCGCCGAGGCGCAGTGGCTGGTGGAAGAGGTGCGCCAGTTGCTGCGCGATGGCCAAAACGCGCTAGAGACCGGGGTGGCTCTGCGCAGCGATGTGGCGGTGCTGTACCGCAGCAATGCCCAGAGCCGGGTGATCGAGACAGCGCTCTTCAATGCCGCCTTGCCCTACCGCGTGTACGGGGGGTTGCGCTTTTTTGAGCGTGCCGAGATCAAGCACGCCCTGGCTTATTTGCGCCTCATCGACAACCCGCGCGACGACACCTCGTTCTTGCGGGTGGTGAACTTCCCGGCCCGTGGCATCGGCGCGCGCACACTTGAGCAACTGCAAGACGCCGCCCGGGCCGACGGCAGCGCCTTGTGCGATGCCGTGCCCAAATTGAGTGGCAAGGCGGGCACCTTGCTCGCTGGATTCGTGGGCTTGCTCGATGGCTTGCGCACGCAGTCGCAAGGCTTGACCCTGCGGGAAATGGTGCAACTCGTCATTGAGCACAGCGGTTTGGTCGAGCATTACCGCACCGAGCGCGAAGGCGCCGACCGCATAGAAAACCTGGAAGAGCTGGTCAATGCCGCCGAGAGCTTTGTCGCCCAGGAAGGCTTTGGCCGCGAAGCGCCGGGTGCCGAGTGGGCCCAGACGGGTGCCGATGCCGACACCGGCGAGACCTTGTCGCCATTGGCCGCGTTTCTGACCCATGCGGCCCTGGAGGCTGGCGACAACCAGGCCCAGGCCGGGCAAGACGCCATACAACTCATGACGGTGCATGCGGCCAAAGGGCTTGAGTTTGATGCGGTGTTCATCACCGGCCTGGAGGAGGGCTTGTTCCCGCACGAGAACTCGATGAGCAATTTTGAAGGCTTGGAGGAAGAGCGCCGTCTCATGTATGTGGCCATCACCCGGGCCCGCAAGCGCCTCTACCTCAGCCATGCCCAGACCCGCATGTTGCACGGCCAGACCCGCTATCACATCCCGAGCCGCTTTTATGACGAGATGCCCGAGCACACCCTGAAATGGGTGGCACCCAGGGCCTCGGCCCAGCGCTGGAGTTCATCGCCCTATGACAACCGCCTTGGCGCAGAGCAGGCCCCCGCCTGGCGTGATGATGCGCCGATCAGCCCCCGATCAAGCGCCAAAGACGGGCCTCATGCGTGGTTGCGCAGCGGCATACAGGTGTTTCACAACAAATTTGGTGAGGGCACCGTGCTGGCCATGGAAGGCACGGGTGACGATGCCCGCGCCCAGATCAGTTTCCCACGCCATGGCACCAAATGGCTGGCCTTGTCGGTGGCCAAACTCACCCCGGTTTGAGGCAGGCGGCAGCCCGGCTGTTAGCCTGCCCTTTGCAAGATGGGGGTCAGAGGTGCAGCACGGCGGCGCCGCCGATGGCCACACCCAGGGCGCCCATTGCATACATGGCTTTTTTCAGCCAGTCTTTGCGCGTCAGCAAGGCAATGGCGGCCAAGGCGATCGAGACCTGCAATGCAGTGGTCGCCTGGGCCCAGCGGTGGTGCTGGTGCATTTGCGCTTCTGATCTCTCATCCCAGGCCTTGGCCTCGGCTTCCAGTTTCTCGGCGTCGCGCTTGATGTCGCCTTTTTCTGATTTATAGCGTTTGACCTCAGACTCGTAAAACTCTTTTTTGGCCGGTGGGGCCAACTCCAGCGCCAGTTCGCTGAGGTTTTGCTTGCTGCTTTTGGCCTGGTAATAGTTCCACTGGTTGGAAGCCTCGGTTTTCTTGATCGCGGCATTGTTCTTGAAGAGCCCGGCATTGGCCTGGGTCGCGCCGCCCATATAACCAAAAATCGCCCCCACGGTGGCGATGATGGCGGTGAACATGGCGATCTGGTTGGTCATGCCCGATTCATCGTGGCCATGCCCGCCTTGCGTGGCGTGCTCCAGTTCGTGATCGTGTGGCCCGTGAACATGAAATCCGTGTCCTGACATGTCGCTCTCCTCAGTTTTTTTCTGCAACCGAACAATATCAAATTTCAGGCCGGTGGCGGACACATGTGCCTCGCGCGCCAACTCGACCCACCCAAGGCCGAATTGTGGCGCAAAGGTGTCGCCGTCGTCGACCATCAGGTCTATTTCAGTCACCACGGCATGCGTGGCCAAATCCATGGCCTGGGCATATATTTCGCCCCCGCCCATGACCCAGGGTTGGCTGCCCGGGGGCATCTGCGCCAGCGCTTCGGTCAGCGAGTGCGCCACCCGGGCGCCCGTCGCTTGCCAGTCGGATTGGCGGGTGATGACCCAGTTGTCCCGCCCGGGCAAAGGCCGAAAGCGCGGCGGAATCGAATCCCAGGTTTTGCGCCCCATGATCACCGGCTGCCCCAAGGTCACGCGTTTGAAATGGGCCAAATCTTCGGGCAGATGCCAGGGCATCTGCCCGGCGCGACCGATCACCCCGTTGCGGGTGCGGGCAAAGATCAGCCCCAATGCCATGGGTGGGCTCAAACCGCCACCGGGGCCTTGATGGCCGGGTGACACTGGTAGTCCAGCACCTCGAAATCCTCGAATTCGTATTCAAAGATCGAGGGCGGGCGGCGTTTGATGTTCAGCGTCGGGTAAGGGTGGGGCTGGCGCGAGAGTTGCAGCTCCACTTGCTCGGTGTGGTTGCTGTAGATGTGGCAGTCGCCCCCGGTCCATACAAAGTCGCCCACATCCAGGTCGCATTGCTGCGCCAGCATATGGGTCAGCAGGGCGTAGCTGGCGATATTGAAGGGCACGCCCAAAAAGATGTCGGCACTGCGCTGGTACAACTGGCAACTGAGTTTGCCGCGCTCGCCCGGGGCTTGTGGCGGGGCCACATAAAACTGAAAAAACGCATGGCAGGGCATCAGCGCCATTTGGTCGAGTTCGGCCACGTTCCACGCACTGACAATGATCCGTCGCGAATCCGGGTTGGATTTGAGGGTCTGCACCACCTGCTCGATCTGGTCGATATGGCCGCCTTCAGGCTTGGGCCAGCTGCGCCATTGCACCCCGTAAACCGGCCCCAGGTCGCCATCGGGTCGGGCCCATTCGTCCCAAATGGTGCAGCCGCGCTCTTGCAGCCACTTCACGTTGCGGCCACCCCGCAAAAACCACAGCAGCTCAATGATGATGGCGCGCAAAAACACCTTCTTGGTCGTCACCAGCGGGAAGCCTTCGTTCAGGTCAAAGCGCATCTGGTGCCCGAACACGCTGCGCGTGCCGGTTCCGGTGCGGTCGCCCTTTTGCACCCCATGCAGATGCACATGGCGCATAAAGTCCTCGTATTGGCTGCGGACGGGGCGGGAAGGGACAGCAATGGCATTCATGGGCATAGTTTAGAACACTCGGGCCACGGCGCAGCCGCGCCCGAAGGGCTTATGGGGCAAAAAATGCGACGGTTTTCAGCCCAAGCCAGGTCAGCGCCAGCGACCCCATCAGGTGCAGGGCGGCAGTGCCGGCTGCCAATGCCAGGCGCGATTGTTGCAACATGCCGATGACTTCGGCGCTGAAAGAAGAAAAGGTGGTCAAGGCCCCCAGAAATCCCGTCACCAGCAATAAGCGCCACTGCGGGTCAAGCTCGGGCATGGCCTCAAACACGCCCACGCACACCCCCACCAAATAACCGCCCAACCAGTTGGCGCCCAGCGTGCCCAGGGGCACTGCGGTGGCGGCATTGCCCCACAGCGACAGTTGCCAGCGCAACAGGGCACCGGCACAGGCTCCGACACAAATGGCGATCACGGCTTGCATAATCCCGGCATTGTCCCTCAAGTCAGCCCATGTCCAAGCTCTCCGCCCCTGACCATCCAGACCCCCGCTCGGTGGCGGTGTTCGGGGCCGGCATGGTGGGCGTCTCTTGTGCCTGGGCGCTGCGCATGCGAGGCTGGCAGGTCAACCTCTTTGATGCCCAGGCCCCGGGATCGGCCACTTCGGGGGGTAACGCCGGTTTGCTGGCCGGCAGTTCATTCATTCCCTTCAATAACCCGACGCTTTGGTCCCAATTGCCCGCCCTCTTGGGCAACCAGACCCCCAAGCTCAGGTACGTACCCTCCTACGTGGCTGGGCGGGCAGGGCGTTTGGGGCAGTTTGTCTGGCATGCCCGTGAGCCTGATTTCCAGGCCACCGCCCTGGCCCTGAACGAGCTGATCTCGCACTCGCGCGCATTGCACACGCAGTGGATGGCGCAGGCCGGGTGTGAGTCTTTGCGCCGCGACCATGGTTGGCTCATGCTGTACCGCAGTGCCGCCGCACAGGCCGCTGCCCATTGGAGCGTTCAGCACTATCGACAACATGGCATTGCCCATCAGTGGCTCAGTGCCCCGGAGTTGATCGCGCTCGAGCCCGCCATTCGGCCCGGGGTGTTTCATTCGGCCCTTTGGGTGCAAGATGCCAGTTCCATCAGTGACCCCGGGGCCTTGGTTCGCGCCTATGCGCAGGCCTTCGTCGCTGCGGGGGGGCACATGGGACAGCGGCGTTTGCTGGGCCTTCGGCCCGTGTCCCGGGGTTGGCAGGCCGACACCGACCAAGGGGTGGTGCACGCCGGGCAGGTGGTCTTGGCTTTGGGGCCGTGGTCCGACCAATGCTTGCGCCCTTTGGGTTTGAACTTGCCCCTCATCCACGAGCGGGGGCAGCACCAGCACCTGGCTTATGCCGACACACATCGCCTGACCCGACCCGTGAACGACAGTGCGGCGGCTTATGTCCTCTCGCCCATGGCGCAGGGCTATCGCCTGACCACCGGCGTGGAACTCAACCGGCACGCGGCGCCAGTGTCCGCCAAGGCCCAAGACCAGCTGGCGCAAGCCCTGAGTGCGGCTCGTCAGGCCATCGACATCGGTCCCCCCTGCGACGACACGCCCTGGTTGGGCGCTCGCCCCACCTTGCCCGACAGTCGCCCCATGATCGGTCCGGCACCCCGGCACCCGGGCTTGTGGCTGGCACTGGGTCATCAGCACATCGGTTTGTCCACCGGCCCGGCGACCGGCGACCTGCTGGCCCGATGGATGGCGGGTGAGCCGCCTCTGGTCAACCCCCAGCCCTTTCGACCTGACCGTTTCAGGCTTTAAGAAACCCCTGCCAAAGCAGCGGCCACCAAGTCGATCACATCGTGGCATTCGCGCCCGGTGGCGGCCTTGATGGCCTGGCGGTAGGGCGGCATATTGGTGCACTCCAGCACGATGTGCTGCACCTTGGGGTGTGCATGTACCAACCGGCAGGCGGCATCCACCACATCGGCTTGCGCCAGGGCCAGGTCCATGTGCGTGTCGTTGCCCATGATGCGACGGTGAAATTCCCCAGCCGGGTCCACCCCCGCCACCGGGGTGTGGGGGGGCACCTGCGCCCCTTGCAGGTCCAGAGCACCAAGCCGTTTGGCGTCGATGGTCAGGATGCCCGGCTGGCTCAGTTGCCGGCACCACAGCAAGCCCGAGCTGAGCACAGGCACCGTCACCGCCGACTGCAATGCCGCCTGATGGCGGGCCAAAAAACCGCAACTGGTCGTGATGGCCTGTGCCCCCTGGCCCACCAAGGCTTGTGCGGCTTCGATGAAAGGGCCCAACCAGCCCTCGTGGGGCTCACTCGTCACGATCAGGTCGGGGCGGGCCCCAGACACCACCCGATACAGGGCATGCAATCGGTGTGCAGCCCAAGTGTCCGGGTGCCCGATGTCACCGATGGGCCGGGGAAACTGGGTGTCCAGCATGAGGATGCCGACGCTGGCCATGGCTGCCTCGCTCTATTTGGGCACGCCCATCAGCCAGTTGGGCACACTGGTGACGATCGAGGGAAAGACCGTGATCAGCACAATGCCGACGATCATGCACCCGAAGAAAGGCAGGGTCACCTTGGCAATGCGGTTGCTGTCGATGCCAGTCATGTTTTGCAAGACAAACAAATTGAATCCCACCGGGGGCGTCACCTCGGCAATTTCGACCAGCATGATGATGAAGATGCCAAACCAGATCAGATCGAAACCGGCCTTTTGGATCATGGGCAGCACCACAGCGCTGGTCAGCACAATCATCGAGATCCCATCCAGCGCTGTGCCCAATATCAGGTACACCACCACCAGCACAGCGATCAGGCTGTAAGGCGAGAGATTGGCCGCCATCACCGCTTCCGCCAAAGCCTTGGGGATGCCTGTGAAAGCCATGGTTTTGGTCAGAAAGGCCGCACCGGCCAAAATGAACATGATCATGCAGCTCACCCGCGTGGCACCCATCAGGCCCTGCCAAAAGTTTTGCCAGGTCAGCGAGCGCCCGGCCGCTGCGATGACGAGAGAGCCCAACACCCCATAGGCCGCGCACTCAGTCGCAGTGGCGATGCCCGCCACCAACACCCAGACGATGAACACGATCAGCAAGCCACAGGGTATCAGGCTGCCCGAGCGCCGGATTTTTTCGCTCCAGCGGGTGCTCGGCTCGGGCGGGGGCACCCGCTCCGGGTGGCGCAGGCTCCACCAAATGATGTAGGCTGAAAACAAACCCATCAGCAGAAAACCCGGCAGAAAGCCCGCCAGAAAGAGGCGTATCACACTGGCATCGGCCGCCACGGCATAGACCACCATGGTGATCGATGGGGGAATCAGGATGCCCAGCCCGCCCGCCGCCGCCAGCGAGCCCAGGGCGATGTCACGGTCATAGCCGCGCCGCTCCAACTCGGGCAAGGCCACTTTGGCGATGGTCGCGCAAGTGGCCGCCGAAGAGCCCGAAACAGAGCCGAAAATGCCGCAGCCCAAAATCGTCGTGTGCATCAGCCGACCCGGCACCCGCGACAGCCAGGGCGACAGGCCATCGAACATTTGTTCCGACAGCCGGGTTCGGTAGAGAATCTCGCCCATCCAGATGAACAGGGGCAGGGCCGCCAGCTCCCAACTGGCCGCCGTCTCCCAAAAGGCTGAAAACAGATTTTTGCCGGGCAAGGTGGTGGTGAAAAAGGCCTGACCCACCCAACCCACTATGGCCAGGGTCATGGCAATCCACACCCCGCCGCTGAGCAGCAAAATCATGATGAACAGCAACAGCCCGCCGATCTCCAGCAGTTCCATCACAATTCCTCGGAAAAATCGCCGCGTGCGTGTCGTTCCTCCACCCGGGCGACATAGCTGGGCTTGTGGCCCCGCAAGACCTGCACGCATTCATCGAGCACCGCAATCACCAAAATGATGGCACCCACCACAAAACTCATCTGAGGGATCCAGACCGGTATCGCCACCAGATTGCCGGCGATGTCGTTGAATTCATAACTCTCCATGGTGAATCTAACCGCCCAATAGCCCAAATACAAAATGGCCACAGTGGCGACGCACAAAGAGAAAAACTCCAGCCCGCGGCGCACGCGCGGCGACACGCTCTCCAGCACCAGGGTCACGCGCACAAAATCGCCATGGCGAAAGCTGTAAGCCATGCCTAAAAATGCGGCGGCCCCGCAAAGCCAGGCCACCACATCATTGACCCAGCCCACACGCCAATCCAGGCTGCGCCCGACCGATGCCCCGATCATCAACACCAGGATGGTCAATACGCAAAGGGCGGCCAGCAGGCCGCCCAAGGCGTAAAGGCCGTCAAGCAGCCGGCGCATCACTTGCGGTTGTAGGCGTCAACCATGGCCTTGCCTTCAGGACCGGCTTTCTCCAGCCATTCCTTCAGCATCACATCGCCCACTTTTTTCAGGTCGGCAGTCAGCTGGGCTGGTGGGGGAACAATCTGCATGCCGCCGTTGCGCAACTGATCGAGCGAGACGTTGTTGGCTTTTTTGCTCTCTGCCAGGCCACGCACTTCGGCATCGGCCGCCGCCTTCATCACGGCATCCTGGGTCGGCTTGTCCAGCGCGTCAAAAGCCTTTTTGTTCACCAACACGGCGTTTTTGGGCAACCAGGCCTGGGTGTCATACCAAAACTTCACATGCTCATACAGTTTGGCGTCGGCACCGGTCGAGCCGCTGGACATCATGCTCTCGGTCACTCCGGTGGCAAAGGCCTGGCTCACTTCAGCCGCCTGCACCGTCACTGGTTGCGCACCCACCAACTCGGCGATGCGGGCCGTGGCCGGGCTATAGGCGCGCCACTTGATGCCCTTGAGGTCAGCCGCGCTGTTCAGCGGTTTCTTGCTGTAAACCCCTTGCGGCGGCCAGGGCACGGCGTACAGCACCATCATGCCTTGCTCCGCCAGTTTCTTGTCCAGCAGCGGTTTTTGAACTTTCCACAACCGAACCGACTCATCGTAGCTGTCGGCCAGAAACGGCAGCCCATCGGCGCCCCAGATGGGCCATTCGTTTTGGAAATTCACCATCAGCACTTCGCCGATGGGGGCTTGCCCGCTTTGAACCGCACGTTTGATCTCGGGGGCTTTGAACAAAGAGGCATTGGGGTGCACGGTGATCTTCAATTTGCCGCCCGAGGCTTTGTCGATGTCGGCGGCGAACTGATTCAGGTTCACGGTGTGAAAATTGGTGGCCGGGTAGGCGGCGGGCAAATCCCATTTGGTTTGGGCTTGCGCCGGGGCGCTCAGGGCAGCACCCAGAACAGCCACTGAGCCCAGGGCACGGATCCATGTCTTCATGCGTCTTTCTCCGTAGTGAAAAATCCAAGCATAGCCGATGACGCAAGCTTGTCCAACCGTCCTAGGCAGTGCGCAGCAGGCGCAGCAAACGCATCAGCCACTGTATGGCATACAAAACCAGCACACTGCCACCCAGATCGCCCAGGGCCATCACCGCAAAACTGCTCAAAAACGACTCGCTGTTATGGTTCAGGCGGTACCAGATCTGGTGCATGAGGGGGCTGACCAGGGCAAACACCATGCAAATGCCCATCAAGTTCAGTTGGCTCAGGCCCGCCAAAGTCGCTTCCAATCGAAACATTCTCTTGGCCAGAAGAAGGGCCACATAGGCCGACAAGCCTGCCACCGAGGCGGTCACCCAGTTGTAAAGATGGTCGTTTGACTCATGGTAGATGTAGTCTATCGCCAGCGTGCCCAACATCACTCCCAAGGCCCCGGGCCCCATCAGAATGAGGGTCAGCAGCAGCCGCACACCACTGGGCAGGTAAAACCAGGATGTGGAGTGGGAAAACTGAAAAAACTGGCTTAATTGATAAGAAGATAAATAGGCGAAGTAGTAAGTGAAAGCTGCTACAAAAACCAGGAACAAATCGCTGAGACCAAAATCCGGGCGCCCAGCACGCCAAAAAATCTTGTCATTTATCACACGACTATCATACCCCCCGGGGAGTTTTTGGGGAGGCACTCCCCCTGCTGCGAGTAGGGAAATGGCATCAGGGTAAACCACAGTGGGGTTGTCGGTGAGGCGCCACAGCGCTCACCACCTCTAGAATCAGTCCGCTCAATCCAAACCACCATGTCCTCTCCCCACCCTCTTGGTCACACCTTGCGGCTGCAGGCCCGCAAAGGCGAGCTGACCGCCCACACCTCAGGCCTGGCCCCCAATTTGGTGCAAGGCAACCTGATGATTTTGCCGGCCCAATACGCGTCAGACTTTCTCCTGTTTTGCCAGCGCAACCCCAAACCTTGCCCTTTATTGGGGGTGTCCGCGCCAGGCGAAACCCGCTTCGATGAGTTGGGTCGCGACATCGATATCCGCACCGATTTGCCCCGCTATCGGGTTTGGCGCGATGGCCAACTGGTGGATGAACCCCAAGAGGTGCGCGGGGTCTGGCGCGATGACCTGGTGAGTTTTGTCATTGGTTGCTCCTTTTCTTTCGAGCAAGCCTTGCTCGACTCGGGGGTCCCGCTGCGTCATGTGGCGCAGGGCCGCAATGTGGCCATGTACCGCACCAATCGCCCGACGGTGGCGGCCGGTCCCTTTCACGGCCCCATGGTGGTCTCGATGCGGCCGATGAAGGCGGCCGATGCGATCAGGGCAGTACAGGTCACCTCGCGATTTCCGGGGGTGCATGGCGCCCCGGTTCATTTGGGCGACCCGGCCCTCATCGGCATCGAGAGGCTCGACCAACCCGATTACGGTGATCCAGTCGATGTCATGTCCGAAGAACTGCCCGTGTTCTGGGCCTGCGGGGTGACCCCGCAAGCCGTGGTGCAGGCCGCCGGTTTGCCGTTTTGCATCACCCATGCCCCCGGCGCCATGCTGGTGACCGATCTGACCAATGCCTCATTGGCCAGCCTTTGATTTTTTTTCACGCAGGAGTTTCAAGATGAAGATTCGTTTGCACACCATCGCATGGGTGGTGGCCCTGATGAGCGCCACCGTCGTGCATGCCCAGAAAATTTCGGTGCAGGCCATCACCCAGGTGGCCCCCAATCTGCCCCAGTACACCAAAGTCGACCAGCCCCTGTTGCGCGATGGCATGGCCAGCGCCACAGGAGGTCGGGTGGAAGTCACCTTGGCCTCCTGGCCCGAGCGCAATGTGAGCGGGCCCGAGGTCTTGCGTCTGGTGCGCTCCGGGCAGGTTGACATTGCTGCGGGCCCGCTGACCACCGTCTCGGGTGATGTGCCCATCTTAGATGGCGTCGATCTGGCGGGCATGAACACCGACATCCGCCAGGCCCGTAAAGTCGCCGATGCCATGGTGCCGGTGGCCAACAAGGAATTGGAGCGTTTGGGCATCAAACTGGTGGCCACCTATCCCTTCTCAGGTCAGATGCTGTTTTGCCGCAAGCCGATCGCCAGCTTGGCCGACATCAAGGGCTTGAAAGTTCGCACCAATGGCCCCTCGGCGGCCGATCTGGTCAAGGCGCTGGGCGGACAACCGGTTTCGCTGGCCTTTGGAGAGGTTTACACCGCGCTAGAGCGTGGCACCGTGGACTGCGGCATCACCGGGGCCGGTTCAGGCAATGGCGTCAAGTGGCCCGAGGTCACTACCCACCTCTACACCCTGTCGCTGTCCTGGTCCACATCGGGCTATTT
This sequence comes from Pseudomonadota bacterium, assembly GCA_041158965.1. GTDB lineage: Bacteria > Pseudomonadota > Gammaproteobacteria > Burkholderiales > Burkholderiaceae_C > Limnohabitans. Next base: position 23,247 of record JBEBAJ010000002.1, read on the forward strand.
TGTCAATCTGGCCTGGTGGAACAAACTCGACCCGACGATTCGCGCCCAATTCGAGAAAACCTTTGCCGCCATTCAGGAAGCCCAGTGGAAACTCGGGGTAGAGGCCACTGAAGATGGCATCGCCTGCAATGTGGGCCGCGCCGCCGATTGCAAACTGCACACCCTGGTCAAGCGGCCCATGACAGAAGTCAAACCGCAAGGCAATATGGTCGCCGTTTTGCAACAGGAACTCAGCGAAGACGTGTTGCCGGGGTGGATCAAGCGTTGCGGCGACCGCTGTGCCGCCGTCTACAAGGAAGTCATCGAGCCCATCAGCGGCATCAAATTGGGCAACCGTTGACCCATGATGCGAGCCATCGAGTGGTTGTCGCGTCGGGCCATGGGCGTGGCAGGGTGGTGTTATCTGGCCATGACCCTGCTCATTTGCTTTGACATTCTGGCGCGGCGACTGCTCGGGTTTTCATCCGAGGCCACCACCGAGCTCAACGGCTATTTGCTGGCCATCGGCATGAGCTGGGGCTTGGCCGGCACCCTGTTTGAACGCGGCCATGTCCGCATCGATGTATTGCTGCAACGTCTGCCGCAGCGCTGGCGCACTGCGCTGCATCTTTTGTCTTTGTTGGCACTGGCCGTCTCGGTTGGCTTTTTCATCTGGGGTTCGGTCTCCCTCACGCTTGATTCGCTCAGTTTTGGCGCCACCGACTTGTCGGCCTTGCGCACGCCGCTGGTCATCCCGCAAGGTTTATGGGCGGCTGGCTTCGTGCTCTTTGGTTTGGCGGTGCTGGCCTGGTTATCGCGCGGCCTGGCGCTGGCCTGGCAAGGCCAAGCGGCACGGCTGGATGCTGAATTGACCTCGCGCAGCGACCAGGAAGAGGCCGCTGAAACCCTTCAGGCCCTGGGCAAAGCCCCGCCTAAGCCATGATCGCCATTGTGTTCCTGTTGGTGGTGGGGGCCATCGTGGCGGTCTCGACCTTTTTGGGCGGCGCTCCAGCCCAAAGCGTGGCCGTGCCATGGTGGTCCCTGGTGGCTGTCATCGGTGCTTTCATTGCTTTTTTTGCAGGCGGCATCTATGTGGGTGCGGCCTTGTCGATTTTGGCCTTGATGGCCGGTTTTGGCTTGTCCGACCGGCCCTTTTGGAATTTCATTGGCGAGATGCTCTGGGGGCCTTCGACCAATTTTGTATTGGTCTCGGTGCCTCTGTTTTTGCTGATGGGCGAGATCATGCTGCGTGCCGGCCTGTCCGACCGCTTGTACCGTGCCCTGAACATCTGGATGGGGCGTTGGCCGGGGGGCTTGCTGCACACCAACATCGTGTCATGCGGCGTGTTTTCTGCGGTGGCAGGCTCCAGCGTGGCCACTGCCGCCACCATGGGTTCGGTGGCCCTGCCTTATTTTGAAAAAACCCATTACCCGCCCAAACTCGTGCTGGGCTCGCTGGCCGCAGGCGGCGCTTTGGGCAATTTGATCCCGCCGGGCATCACCTTCATCATCTATGGCCTGATCACCGAGACCTCGGTCGGGGCCCTTTATTTGGCCGCGGTCGGCCCCAGCATCCTGGTCGTCTTGTTGTTTCTGGGCGTCATCTTCTGGTACAGCCACACCTTGGGTTTATCGGGCGCTACGGCCCCTTTTCCCTGGGCCCTGAAGTGGGCCAGCCTGGCCGACTTGCTGCCCATGACGGCCCTCATCGGCCTGGTGCTGGGCACCATTTATGCCGGTTGGGCCACCCCGACCGAATCGGCCGCTTTGGGGGTGGCCGGG
>JBEBAJ010000003.1:0-24288 GCA_041158965.1 Pseudomonadota bacterium
GGTGTGGCATGTTGCTTGCATTCATCTTGGATACAAGTTTGGATGCACCAAAATGAAACACACCCCCAAACCACCCGACACCAGCAAAGCAGTACCAGTTGGCTGGATCACCAAACTGGGTTCGCCCCTTCGAGCATCGCCTGCTGATCAGAGTGAAATCGGCACGCTCAAAGGCTTGACTTTTGCGGTCAAGGACAACATTGATGTAGCAGGTCTGCCTACCACCGCCGCCTGTCCAGACTTTGCATACACGCCCCAGAAACACGCCTCGGTGGTGCACCGCCTGCTTCAGTCTGGTGCATCGCTGATCGGCAAAACGAATCTGGATCAGTTTGCCTGCGGTCTGAATGGGACACGCTCTCCCTATGGTGCAGTGCCCAATTCTTTTAACCCTTTGTATGTCAGCGGGGGCAGTAGCAGTGGGTCGGCCTATGTGGTGGCCACGGGTGAGGTGGACTTCTCATTGGGTACCGACACGGCAGGCTCTGGGCGAGTACCAGCGGGACTGAACAATATCGTTGGATTCAAACCCACCCGGGGTCGCATCAGCGCGGCAGGGGTTTTGCCGGCGGCACAAAGTGTGGATGCGGTATCGATCTTTGCTCGCAGCGTGCCTTTGGCTTGGCGGGTTCTTATGACGGCTGCATCGCATGACCCGCTCGACCCTTATTCGCGCTCAGCCACTGATTTACCTTGGCGGGCTCAGCCCTTCCCCGCTGCACCTCGCATAGGGATACCTGATGTCCTAGAGTTTTACGGCGATGAAGCATCGCGTCTGGCATTTGAAACGGCCTTGGCGCGGTTGCGTCAGATGGGAGCCCAGTTGGTGCAAATTCCATATGCACCCTTGGCGCGCGCTGCGGATTTGCTGTACGGCAGTGCCTTGGTAGCCGAGCGGCATGCGGCGATCAGATCGTTTTTTGACGCAAATGAATTGAGTGTGATTGAACCGGTGCGCAGCATCATTGCCCAATCGCGACGGTTCAGCGCCACCGATGTGTTTGAGGCGCAATTGACCTTGCGCCAGATCGATCAAGAAGTCCGCCCGATGTGGAACGACATCGATTTCATGGTGGTTCCTACTGCGCCCACCCATGTTCGCATCGATGACATGCAAAGAGACCCCGTGGAACTCAATCGTCGACTGGGGTACTACACCAACTTCGTAAATTTGCTGGATTACGCCGCATTGTCGGTGCCATCGGGCCTGCGGTCCGATGGTTTGCCATTTGGCGTGACCTTGATCGGGCAGGCCGGGCATGACTGGCCTCTGGCCGAATGGGGCACACGCTACCACGCAGCGGTTCAGTGCGAACCTCATGCTCGATGGGGTGCGACCGGGCAGACTATGAAACCGTCTGACTTGACCGTCCCTGCGCCGCCGGATTCCGCCCTGTCCTTGGAACCCGAAATCCGTGTCGCGGTGGTGGGAGCTCACCTGAGCGGCATGCCGTTGAATTTTCAGTTGACCGAGCGTGGCGCCAGGTTGATCCAAACCACTCAGACCGCACCGCATTACAAGCTCTACGCATTGGCCGACACGCAACCTCCGAAACCCGGTCTGATCCGGGTAGGCGCTGCAGAGGGCAAATCGGTACAAGTCGAAATTTGGTCCTTGCCTTTGTCCCAATATGGTTCGTTTGTCGCCGGTATTCCAGCGCCCCTGGGCATCGGCACGCTGACCTTGCAGGACGGCAGCCATGTCCAGGGCTTTTTGTGTGAAGCCCATGCGTTGGTCAATGCAACCGACATCAGCCACCACGGTGGTTGGCGGTCGTACATGCAGTCTCAAAAACCCCTTTCCCAACCCGTTTGAATCTTTCATTTTTAACAAGGAGTACACCATGCAGCGTTCTTCCAACACCACGCGAAACAGCACGAAGGCTCAGGCCATGCAGCCCGCACGCAGGCGCTTGTTAAAAGCCGGCGGCGTCACACTGGCTACTCTGAGTGCCCCGGCACTGGTCATGGGTCAAACCAGCCCCAAGATTCGGGTCGGGTTTTGGCCTGTCGCCTCTGGCATTCCATTTTTTGCAGCAGTCGAAAAAGGCTATTTCAAGGAAGCCGGCCTGGATGTCGAGCCCCTCAAACTTGCCAGCCCGCAACAGGTGGCCGAAGCCATGATTGCCGGACGGGCCGAGGGTAGTTCGAATGGCACCGGCTCTGCAGCACTTGGCATTGCCGAGATTGCGCAACCCGGTTTGTTGCAAATTTTCTGCACCAATCCAACCAACCAAAAATTTGTACTGGACGAGTTTATCGTCGCCAAAGATAGCCCCATCAAATCGATCAATGAACTCAGTGGCAAACGGGTGGCCTGCGGCCCTGGTGTGCAAAACGTCATCTTAGCCCGGACGGTACTGGAGCGCGCTGGCGCAAAGAATTTCACTGTGGTTGAACTACCCATTGGGCAACACATCGCGGCCATCGCCGCGGCCCAAGTCGACGCCTGTTACACCTTGGAGCCCACGGGCACGGTCGGCCGCATGAACGGCACCACCCGTAACCTCGAGGTCGGGGTGATCGCCAAATATGTGTTGGGCGATCCGATGGCACCATGGCACGGCGGTTCGGCCAGTTTGACCACCGAGTTCATCAAAAAATACCCCGAAGTCACGCGCCGCTACATTGCCGCTTATAAAAGAGGCGTCGATTTGGTGAAAAACAACCCGGCGGAAGCACGGCCCTTCCTGAAAGGCTACACCGCCATCGAAGGCGCTTTGACCAACGAGGTGCCCATGGCGGACTACATGATGTCAAACGAATTCAAGCCATCGGACATCGCCTACTTCCAGAAATTCTTCGATTTGTTCACCGAGCGCGGCATTTTCAACCGCAAGGTGGACGTGGGCGCCATGTTGTACAAAGGCTGAGCGATATGACCCCGGAAACCTCATCGGCAGAGACGACTGCCCAAGCACCATGGCAATCGAACGACACTGCTGCGTACGCACCAACGCAGCAGCGTTTCGATTGGGGCAAGGCCCTGCCTTTGGTTGGGCCCGTGGTTTTGCTGCTGATTTGGGACCTGGTGGTGCGTTTTGGGCTGATCAAGCCCATCTTGCTCCCGGCCCCCATCGACACCTTGCTCACCCTGATCAACGGGATGGCTGGGCCGGTGTTGTTGCCGCATTTTTGGGTGACCCTGGAGCGCACCTTGTACGCCTTTGCCATCGCCACTGCGGTGGGCATGCCTTTGGGCATCGCCTTGGGCAGCAACGAGCGGGCCTACCGTAGCGTCGAATTCGTGATCGATTTTTTTCGATCCACACCGGCTTCAGCACTCATCCCGCTTTTTTTGCTGATTTTTGGCATCAACAACATCAATAAAGTGGCTATAGCCGCATTTGGTGCTTTTCTGATCGTTATCTTTAATTGCGCCTACGGGGTCATCAACGCCCGCAAGCAACGGGTTGCGGCGGCCAAGGTGATGGGGGCATCACGGTGGCAAATCTTCAAGGACGTGCTGTTTTGGGAAAGTCTGCAACCGACCTTCGTTGGGTTGCGATCAGCCGTGTCCATGGCCTTAGTGATCGTGGTGGTGGCAGAAATGTTCATCGGTTCCGAGAACGGGCTGGGCCACAAAATCATCGATGCGCAGCAGGTGATGAATGTTCGGGTGATGTATGCCGCCATCATGGCCGCTGGAATTTTGGGCTATGCCCTGAACGTGTTGTTTTTGGCGCTGGAAAAGCGCGTCGTGCATTGGAGCGGAAGATGAACTCAGTGATCAATGGGCCCGTCTATGCCGACATTCCCAAACCCGCCTTTCAGCCCGGGCCTGCCGGAACTCACATCACTATTCGAGGCCTGACCAAATATTTCGCAGGTTGGCCCCTGTACGAAAACTTTGATCTGGACATTCCCAAAGGCAAGATCGTGTCGATTTTCGGTCCTAACGGTTGCGGAAAATCGACCTTGATCAACATGATCTCGGGGCTGGTCCCGATCGACAAAGGTGAAATACTGTTTGACGGCAAATCGCTCAAAGACACCAAGATCGGTTATGTGTTCCAAAATTACCGCGAAGCCCTGTTCCCCTGGATGCGCACCATCGACAACATTGCCTACCCTTTGAAACTGGAAGGGAAAAGCAAAAACGAAGTGGATCGGCGCATGGAAGAGTTGGTGGCCTCTTTTGACGTCAAATTCGACCTGAATCGCTACCCCTATGAATTGTCGGGGGGCCAACAGCAGACTGCCTCGATCATGCGGGCATTAGCGCCCAAACCCGAAGTCCTTTTCCTGGATGAACCGTTTTCTGCATTGGACTTCGAAATGACTTTGTTCATCCGGGAAAAATTGCAAGAGGTATTCATCCAGACTGGCACGACCATGATGCTTGTCTCTCATGATCTGGAGGAGGCCGTCTACCTGGCTGACCAGGTCTTGCTGTTGACCAAGCGTCCCACCTCGATCGCTGAAATTTTGCACTACAACGACCCACGCCCCAGGACGGTGGCCACCCTGAGCGAGGCCAATTTTGTGGCCACCAAAAAACGAAGTCTGGAGGTTTTTCAACGCGAGGTGCGCAGATGATCGAGTGCTTTGGTCACGCGCTTTTGATTGCGATAATTACTGTATGAGTACACAACAAATCAACCGGGTTTCTCTGGCCGACGAGGTCTATTTGCGACTGAAGCAGGACCTGGCTGATTTTTATTGGGTACCTGGCGATCGGTTTACTGAGAATGATGTTTCTGAGCGCCTTCAGGTTTCACGAACGCCTGTCCGACAAGCGCTGTTGCGCCTACAACAAGAAGGTCAGGTCGAGGTGCTGTTTCGAAACGGCTGGCGTGTTCTGCCATTCGATTTCGAGCGATTCGATCAACTCTACGACCTACGGGTGCTGATTGAAACCGAGGCGGTACAGAGGTTGTGTGAAGGAAAGACACGGGGTGATCCGCAACGCTGCACTGACATTCTTGAAGAACTGGGTAGACGGTGGCTTGTACCCAAGATTCGGCGCAACATTGACCCTCACGAAGTATGCGTTTGGGACGAGCAATTCCACCTCTCTTTGGTGAAAGCTACCGGAAACGCCGAAATGCTCAGGGCGCATCAAGATATAACCGACCGCATCCGAGTTATACGGCGACTTGATTTCACACAGCGCCCCCGTATTGACGCTACTTTCGATGAGCACGGAAAGATTCTCGAAGCCATTCAAAAACAGCGCAGCGATCAAAGTCGCATGCTGCTGAAAATGCACATTGAAAGCAGTCAACTCGAGGTGCGAAAAATAACCTTACACCAATTGCATCAGGCTCGAAAATCTTAAAAATTTAAGTTGAATACAAATACTTTCAATATTTCAAACGACATCCGCATCCGGCGTCTGTCCCTCGGTCTCGCTGGGGATGCCCAACCCATTGTTAAGGGCGTCTCTGAGTTGAGGCAACACCCTCGCGTAGTACCACGGCGAAAAGTCAGAGGTCTATAGTCAAAATCCCAGCGTGATGCGGGGGTCTGAGCGCCTGACAAATCGACTGAGCGCGTTAGAGGGACTTTTTCTAACGGGCCAGAAGAGATTGAATAAATGACTTGCTCAGGTCATGAAGCATCATTTTTGGGTAGGGACGAGGATTCGAACTCTTGATGCCGATGGCTTCATTTGAAACCTTTCAGCCTGGTGCTAGTTGATGTCACGGCGTGAGCCGACGCCGGCGCTGTCGCTGCTGGGAATGATCAGCGGGAAAGCGTGGGGCTGGGCATTTCGCCCACTTCAATGACTTTTTGGGAGGGGCCTTGCTGCCGGCACCAAGCTGCTTTCATGTCGATTTCCTTTCGTCGTCGCATCGGCGCATGACGAGTGTTTAAGACCCAATGAATCAGGGTTTACTTTCGTGGGCACATCGGTTCAAATGGCGCCGAGTTGATAGTCATTTGATCATCAACAGTCGCCCGCTCCCACCATGAATTACCCTCACCTCTTTTCCCCTTACACCCTAGGTTCCTTGGGCCTAAAAAACCGCACGGTGGTGTCATCGCTGACCCGCGCCAGTGCCAGCGACGAGGGCCTGGTGACCCCTGCCATGGTTCAATACTACGAGTCTTTCGCTCAAGGCGGGTGGGGCTTGATTGCCACCGAAGCCACCTATGTCGACTTGCAATACAGCCAGGGCTATTTGAACCAGCCCGGCATCGCCTCACAGGCCCAAGCCGAAAGTTGGCGCGAAGTGGTGCGCGCCGTGCACGCCCACGGCACCCCCATCTACATGCAGCTTTTTCACGGCGGTGCGGTGAACCAGGGCAACCATTGGGTTCAGGGTTCCATCGCACCCTCGGCCATCGCCCCCAAAGGCACACAGATCAGCCGATATCGGGGCAATGGTGGCCCATTCCAAACCCCGCGCGAGATCACCCCAAAAGAGATTCATGCCGTTATCGACAGCTTTGCTCTTGCGGCGCAACGAGCCATCGAGGCTGGCTTCGATGGGGTCGAGATCCACGGAGCCAACGGCTATTTGCCCGACCAGTTCTTGACCACTTATACCAACCAACGTCACGACCTTTACAACGGTGATGTCCGTCACCGCCTGCGCTTTCATTTGCAGTTGTTGCAGGCCGTGCGCGCGGCGATTCCTGGCCAGTTATTGGGGGTGCGACTGTCACAAACCAAGGTCAATGACCTGGAGTATGTCTGGCCAGGGCAGATGGAAGACGCGCGGGTGATTTTTTCTGAAATCGCTCAGACGGGCGTGGACTTCATCCATGTGGCGGCACACCAAGGCCTTGCCCCGGTGTTTGGGAGCACCCAAAGCCTATCCGGACTGGCCAAAACCTTCAGCGGTTTGCCGGTGATCGCCAATGGCAAACTGCAAGATCCGGCCTTGGCCAATCAAGCCTTGGTCGATGGCGAGGGCGATTTGGTATCGATCGGCAAAGGGGCACTGGCCGACGCACATTGGGCGGCCAAGGTACAGGCTGGCTTGGCTCCGATCGAATTTCACCTCGACATGATCAGTCCCTATGCCACGCTGGAGAACCGTGCTCAATGGATGAAGCCGCAAGGATAAAGCCCTGAGATAGATGGGTCTACCCGTGTGCCGCTGTTTTAGAGGGCACAAGCGTCAAAGCTGCTGCAAGCGACCCAACCATGTGACCACTTCCTTCGCCACCTGATCTTCACAGCCGTTGTAAAAATGATCGCACATCGGCATGACCCGAACCTCGCAAGGCCCAGCGCAAGCCGCCTGAAATTCCTCAGCCGGGTAGCGCGTGCGGTCTTCCTGGTCACCACGCAAGGCCAAGACCGGACAGCGGATCTGCTGGGCCAACGCCAAGGTATCGGGTACGTGTTGTAAACGATCCAAGAAACTACGCGCACTGATCACCCACCACCACCCAGGCAACGACAACAATGCATCGCCTTGGCCGGCAGCCACCAGCGCCTTGGCCTGATCGGTCAACTCCTGGGTGCGGTCCATGGCAAAGAGATTCTCACGCCCACCAGAGACATTTTCTTGGCCACCGCGACCTGCTGAGAGCAAAACCAGCGCCGGGGTATTGGGATGATCAACCACATGCCGAGTAGCGAGCATGCCGCCATAGCTGTGACCGATGATCACAGGGTTTGAGTGACCCTGTTGGGCCAACCAATTCGCCGCATAGCGATTGTCTGCCACAGATTCGGCGACGGTTTGGAAAGCACCCCCTTCGGCAGCACGACTGGCACGGGTCGTCAAGATGTCGTGTCCACGGCGATTAAAGGCCAAGAAAGCCCACCCCATGGCGGTCAGTGCTGGGGCCAGAAAGCGGGCAGCGCCGGTGTAAAAGTTCATGGTGTTGCCATGAAAATACAACGCACTGCCTTTGATTTGCCCATCGGGTAGATGCAAAGCACCGTCTAAGGGGACACCATCGGTGGGAATACTGATCAGTTCGGTGCGCATGGCGTCGGCGGTCCGGCCTTATGTCGAAGCGGGGATGATCGGCAGCAACAGATGGGCTTGTCGCGAGGGTCCGGCATGCAAAGTGACGTCGCCTCCAAACACATCGGCTGGCCGGTCGCGTGGGTCGTTGTGAACGAATGGACCACAACCATGCCATTGGGTCCCCAGGGTTTCCAGTCCTTTGCTGGGCCCGCCTGGGTACTCATAGTCTTTGCCCCGAACGGTCAATGCCAGCCTGTAGCCTTTGGGTAGCACGATGCATGTCGGCCAGACCTCTACATCGACCTCGTAGACGACACCCGCCTGCATGGGTTGCTCCTCATCGTGGGTGTGATAGGGACGATAGTGCAGACTCAGCGCTGGATCCAATTTTCGGTGCGAGACCCGCAGCCACCCTTGGGCGATGGGGGTGTTGGGATCGAGCGCGCCCTGAAACACCACCTCTTTCATATTTGGATCGAAAGCCCGCACGATCAGGAACAAATCCGCATCGCGTGTCGATGAAGACACCCACAATTTGGCCGCGATGGGACCGGTGATTTCGGTCGACCGCTGCAGCGGAGGGGTCATCAGGGTCACCCCTTGCCCCAAACCGGCATACGTCAGTGTGGCATCAGCGGTTTGGGGTTGAGTCCCCAAAGTTTGCTCGTTGAGGTGCAAGTAATGCTTGGTCCACTGGGTACGGGCCAAAGGCCATTCGCTCTCGGCGCGTTCGACAAATTTTTCGCCTGGATGCCTGACTTGCAAGAGGACTTTGGGTTGCTCATCCCAACCTGTCTTTTCACCCTTGAGGAAGTGGCCCATGAATTTTTTCTGTAAAGCCAGACCATAGTTGGTGTAAAAGTGCGTCCAATGCTCGATGCCGTGCACCTCCAACCATTTCTGACTGCCGCCCGCTCGGGTGAAGGCCTCAAAATTACCTCGGGGGTGCAAGCCCTGCCCCCCCCAGTTGGCGGCCGATAAAAAGGGCGTTTTGACTTTGGACCAATCGGGCATGCGCGATTGCCAGAATTCGTCGGTATCGAGTTTGCGGCTGATGCAGTCCTGATAGAAGTCGCGTCGATTAGCGCCCAGTTCTTCATCGCTCAAGGTCTCTGGCCCCGACACCCAGTCGCCAGTCAAGCGACTGCGGAACCCCCGGGTCCCACGGCCATTTTGGACCGAGTAGACCTGCGATTTAGACCAGTCTTGAACAAAACCTCGGTTAAAGATGCCTCCATGGTGCGCCATGTCGCGATAGAAATCGGCCGCGGCCTCCCAGGGAATCATGGCCGCCAGGTGTTTGGGCTGCAGCGCCGCGCACTGCCATTGGTTTTGACCAAAATACGAGATGCCGTTAAGCCCTACCTTGCCGTTGGACCAGGGCTGCACACCTGCCCAGTCCACACAGATGGCCAAATCCTTGGCCTCGCGCAGCGACCAGATGTCAATCACACCCTGGGAGCGTCCTGCCCCTCTGCTGTCCACTCGCACCACCACATATCCGTCGGGCACCCATTTTTCAGGGTCGACGACTTCCCAAACTTGGTACTTGTTGGTTGAATCGGTCGGCACCTCTGGGTGTGTCTGGCACATGGTTCTCCATTGAGCGCCATAAAGGTCTTCAAAGTGCAGCCATTTGCCATACGGGCCCATGGTCAAAATGACCGGGTACTTGCTCTCGGTGGTCGGGCGAAAAATATCGCAACGCAAAACCACGCCATCGTCCATGGTGATGGGCATGTCCCAATCCACCCGCATCCCATCGCGCACCTCGCTGATTTCTCGGTAATTCATGACGCTCCCTTTCTGAAGAACATTGGACTCTTCTTGGCAAATCATCTGTTGATCGAGCAATTATTGAGCCGAGAAAATGGTTTGTATCTAGGGTTAATTCCGATTAATGGCGCTTCAGCATGACTCACAATGAAAAAATCAAACAGCACTTGATCAATAAGGTTGCCACACGACAAAGGCAACCTCATTGTTTTGAACCATCCAAGGAGACCCACATGCCCTATACCCAAAAATCGGAAGTGCTCGACGGCATGCATATCGACTGGAACATCCCCATCCGTACACGAGATGGTTCTTGCCTCTATGCGGATGTCTATCGCCCAGCCAAGGCGGGCAAATACCCTGTCATCTTGAGCCATGGCCCCTACGGCAAGGGACTGGCCTTTCAAGACGGTTACCGAACGGCCTGGGACATCATGGCTGAGAAGCACCCTGATGTCACTGCGGGCTCCACCAACAAGTATCAAAATTGGGAAGTTGTCGACCCCGAAAAATGGGTTCCTCACGATTACGCTGTGGTGCGGGTCGACTCACGTGGCGCCGGCGCCTCACCAGGTTTCATGGCCTTGTGGAGCCCCCAAGAGACGCGTGACATGTACGACTGCATCGAATGGGCTGGGCAGCAAGGTTGGTCCAACGGCAAGGTAGGGCTCAACGGGATCTCCTATTACGGCATGAACCAATGGCAGGTGGCCGCGCAGCAACCCCCGCACCTGGCTGCCATTTGCATTTGGGAAGGGGCCTCGGACTTTTATCGCGATCTCAGCCACCATGGCGGCATCTTGTGCGACTTCATCAAAAATTGGTACGACATGCAGGTCAAGTCGGTACAGCATGGCTTAGGGAAAAATGGCCCAATCAGCCGAGTGACCGGAGAGCCAGTCTGTGGAACCGAGGTACTCAGCGAAGCGCAATTGCTTAAAAATCGAGAGAACCTCAGCGCCGAGGTGGCCAAACACGCGCTCGATGATGCCTATTGGAAGGCGCGTACGCCAGACTTCAGCAAAATCACCGTGCCCTTGCTTTCTGCTGCCAACTGGGGCGGGCAAGGCTTACACCCCAGGGGGAACTTTGAGGGTTATCTGCGTTCGGCCAGCGCCCACAAATGGCTAGAAGTGCACGGCATTGAACATTGGACGGAGTTTTATACCGACTACGGGCGCAAGATCCAGCTCAAGTTTTTTGATCATTTTCTACACGGTAAAAACAACGGTTGGGACCGGCAACCCAAAGTACAGCTTCAGATTCGCCACCCCGGCGAGAAATTCGTCCAACGCAACGAGACCCAATGGCCATTGGCAGGCACCAAGTGGACTTCTCTTTATCTCAACGCCGATGACCTGACGCTGCAAGCCCGCAAACCCGAGCGCCTGGCCAAGCGTCAATACCGAGGCTACTCCGATGGCCTCACCTTTATGTTGCCACCGAGCGAGCAAGATACCGAGATCACAGGCCCAATCGCCCTCAAACTCTTTGCCGCCTCCTCCACGCGGGACGCCGACTTCTTTGCCGTCTTCAGGATTTTCAGTCCTGACATGAAGGAGGTGGTTTTCATCGGCGCTCTGGACCCCCATACCCCAGTGGGCCAAGGTTGGCTGCGGGCCTCCCACCGCAAGCTCGACCCGAAACTCTCGTTGCCTTATCGCCCCTACCACCCACACGATGAAGTCCAGCCACTGACACCTGGCAAAGTCTACGAATTTGACATTGAAATCGTCCCAACTTGCATCGTCATACCTGCGGGCCATCGACTTGCGGTGACGGTGCGCGGTAAAGACTATGAATACCCTGGGCCAGCCGCCCATCTCTCGAACATGAAATACCCCATGACGGGGTGTGGTCCATTCACGCACACCGACCCCAAGGATCGACCGCCCAAAGTCTTTGACGGCAACATCACAATCTACACCGGAGGATCCAGGGCCTCTCGCCTGTTGGTGCCGGTGATACCCGCCAAGCGCAAATCGACTTCGGCCTCAACATCTGGTCGCAAAAAGAATTAAAAGTATCGGCAAGCACGGAGCAGTTAAAAAACTCATTTGATCCGCATCAACCCACAGGAGACAGACATGAAGCGTGATTTTCTAAAAATGATGGGCGGTCTGACTGCCGCATCCATCGTCGGCACACCCAGTGTGCTGGCTCAGTCGACAACCACTTGGAAGATGGCCATACCAGTGGCTGAAAAATCTTGGTTCGGGGAGATGCACAAATGGTGGGGGTCTGAAGTTGAAAAACGCTCAGGAGGACGCATCAAGGTCATGTATTTCTGGAGCGACTCATTGGTCAAATGGGCCGATGCCTTGCCCGGCATCAAATCTGGAATTGCCGACTTGGCCTGGGTAAGCAGCACCTATTTCCCCGCCCAGTTTCCCTACTACATGACCCTGGATCAAATCTTCAATTTCGGCGACGACTATGTGGCTGGCATGAAAGCCGCCATTGACACCATTGAAAATCAACCCGACTTAAAAGCCGAAATTTCCCGTGAAGACATCGTCATCCTGATGCCACACATCAGCGGGCATGCGCCGGTGGGAACCAAGCAGCAATTGGGATCTGTGCGGGAAATCAAGGGCAAAACTTTGCGCACCTATGGAGGGGCGCGGATCGAGTTCTACAAGGCGCTCGATGCCAACCCCGTGTTCATGCCCTTTGGCGACATGTATGCCGCGATCGACCGTGGCACCATCGATGCCCTGGGCGACATGGCCATTTTGCTCAGCAATGCCTTCAAACTCAACGAAGTCATCAAGCACGTTCACTTCTTCAACACCGCAGGCGTTAAAGGCAATGGCGGCGCTGTGGCTTCTGGGTTTTTCATGACAGGCTCAAAATACCGCGCACTGCCAGCAGAGATTCAGAGCATGCTGATGCAACTGCGCTCCGAATACACTGAGCGCTATGGGAAGTCGCTGATGGAATTGGAGAGCAACATCATGGATGATTGGAAAAAACGCAGTCGCATTGTGTTTCACACCTCATCGCCAGAGGATGAGAAATTCATGCAAGAACGTGGCAATGCGGCCAATGAATTGCTCTTCAAGCGCCAGGAAGCAGCTGGACACAAAAATGTCCGTGCTGTGTGGGCCCACTTTCAGGAAGCCCGCAAAAAATATGAAATGAAGCGTTGACACCCACCCTCTGCGCACCCAGCGTGTGCCCCAGCCCCTGCACAGCGAAGGGGCTTTCTTTGTAGAACGTTGAAATCATGGAACTTAAATCTCTCGGTAAAAACGGTCCCTTGGCATCGGCACAAGGCTTGGGGTGCATGGGCATGTCGATTTTTTATGGGCAACCTGACGATGCCGCATCGATCGCGACGATACACAGCGCCATCGATCAGGGCGTTAACCTGATCGTTACATCAGATGCCTACGGCAATGGTGCCAACGAAAGCCTGCTGGGTCGGGCATTGGTCGGTCGGCGCGAGAAGGCCCTCGTCTGTACCAAATTCGGCAACCTGGCCTTGGCTGGCGGTGGCGACACTGGGTACACCGGGGGAGACCCGCGGCACGTGGCGATTGCCTGCGAGCGTTCGCTCAAGCGCCTGGGTGTGGATGTCATCGATTTGTACGCCTTGCACCGGGTCGATCCGACCGTGCCCATCGAGGACACTGTGGGGGCCATGAAACGCCTGGTTGAGCAAGGCAAGGTGCGTTACTTGGGCTTGTCTGAGGCAGGTCCCGAAACCATCGAGCGGGCCTATAAGGTTCACCCCCTGGCCTCATTGGAAACCGAGTACTCGCTCTGGAGCCGTGACATCGAGGGCGACATCCTTCACACCTGTCGCCAATTGGGCATGGCCATCATGGCTTACTCGCCCTTGGGCAGGGGCTTTTTGACTGGAACGATCAAGTCGCTGGACGCGCTAGGCGAAAAGGATGGGCGCCGCAACATGCCCAGATTCAAGCCAGAAAACATCGGCAAAAATGCGCTGTTGATCGCTCAAATGGAAGACATGGCCCGAAGCAAAGGGATCTCATCGGCGCAACTGGCATTGGCCTGGGTTCATGCACAAGGGGCTGATGTGTTCCCGATCCCTGGAACCAAACAAGTCAAATACCTCGAACAAAATTTGGCCGCAATTCGTGTCAAACTGACTGCAAGCGAGCTGACCGCCCTCAACGAACTGTTCCCTGCCCACGCGGCAGCGGGAACCCGCTATCCAGAGCCGGCCATGAAGGGGCTGGGAATCTAAGGCGGTTAGAAAGCCGGGTTCTCACCCTCCCATACCGCCATAAAAAAGCCCACTTTCGTGGGCCTTTGACTGGCAGGCCCGATTAGATCGTTTAAATAATTTACTCGGGTCACGAAGCATCGTTTTTTGGTGGCGTTGGGGATTCGAACCACTCCGCCGTTCGTCCGCTCACTCCTTTCCCACGCCCCAGTAAAGCCGAAGCGGGTTAATGCGGTTAACCGCCTCCAGATGCGCAGGCTCCAACCACTGTGACAGTGTGGCGTGCAGCGCCGGATAGTCTGCCCAGTTCTCAAAGTTCGTACACGGCCAGTCGCTTCCCCAAAGCAGCGCGGAACAACCCAGCTCGTCCAAAAGTGAATGGGCTGTTTCACGGGGGTCAACCTCACCGAGACGATAGCCACCACTGAGTTTCACGCTCACACGACCAGGGCCCAAGCGACCGAGCAACCTCAGGGTCGGATCGCTTGGACGGGGGTTGAGCGGCTTGGCCATATGGTCCACCACCACATGGAGGCTCGAAGGCAGTTGGGGGATCACATCCGGCAAGCGCCCGGGGTCGGTATGAACCTCCACATGCCAGCCCATGGAAAGAAGGCGGTCCCAGTAGGCGTGCTCACGCGTCCAATCCGGCAAATCATGGCTACGACCCGAGAGGTTCAAGCGCACACCGCGTACCCCCAAAGCGTGCATGGCAGCAAGCTCATGTGGAGATGTCTTGGGGGAAACGACAGCCACGCCTATCAGTCGGTTGGAGTGAGCGGCCAGGGTCGATAGCAGCAGCCGATTGTCTTCCCCCAGAAAGCTGGGCTGAACCAGTACGCCATGGCTCACCCCTACCCTACCGGCCTGCTCCCACCACTGCTTGATCGTGGCCGCATACGCAGGCACATAGCGAGCCTGAGCGACGGCCCGCCCGGCTTCAAAGACATGAAAGTGGCAGTCCACTCGGACGCTTGAGGTCGTGAGATCCATCTGCTACATTCTAGTCATCTAGATGACTAGAAAAAATATGGCGGTACAAATTTCTCCTCTCTTGGGTCAAAGTCGCTATGGAACGTTGGCAACAGCTTTACGTCAGCGGGTTCTCGATGGGGAATGGAAGCCCGGGGACATGATTCCATCGGAAGCCTACTTGGCCAGCAACTATGGCGTTGCATTGGGAACTCTGCGTCAAGCGTTGGCTCTGTTGGTCGAAGACGGCATTGTGAGGCGAGAGCACGGTAGAGGAACATTTGTCAGCAGAGGACTCGACAGCGCATCCATGATGCGGTTTTTTCGCTTCCAATCGGACAACTCCAACGCCGCGGCGCCGCAATCGAATATTCTCCAGAGGCGTTTTCGCCACCCCTCGCTGGCCGAAGCCAAAGCCTTTTCCTTGGAAGCCTCGGGGCAGGTGATGCAACTTGAGCGCTTGCGCAGCATCGAGGGACACCCCTGCTTACTCGAGAGCATTGTGCTGCCCCTGCCGATGTTTGGAGCGCTGGCCGACTCGAACACGGCCGATTGGGACGATCTGCTCTACCCGATGTACCAAAGGCGATGTGGGCTTGTGGTCCAACATGCGCAGGATGAACTGCGTTTCTCGCACCTCAGCGCCCGGCAAGCCAGTCGACTGCGTCTGGAGTCTGGTCACCCATGCGTGTTGGTTGAACGCCAGGCCTTTGACATAGCCGGTCGCTGTGTCGAACGACGTACAACGCGCGGTGATGCCTATTCATTTACCTACACGGCACATGTCAAATAAAGGAGCTCTCCCATGAGATATCTGATGACTCAGTTGAAACTCGGGCAACTGGCTCTTTTGAGCCTAGGCCTGTCGCTTAGCCCCTTGCTGGCCCTCTCTCAGACCGATTCGAACTTTCCCAGCAAACCCATCACACTGATCGTGACCTACCCGCCCGGTGGTGGTGCGGACTCAATGGCGCGGCTGATCGCGCCCAAAATGGCTGAGGCACTAGGGCAATCCGTGGTCGTCGAAAACAGGCCCGGTGCAAGTGGCCAGATTGGTGCCGCAGTTGTTGCGAAGGCAGCGGCAGACGGTTACACGCTGATGCTCGATGCCTCCTCTTTCGCAGTCAACCCTGCGCTCTATCCCAGACTGCCTTACGACAGCCTGAAGGCGTTCAAACCCATTGGAGTTGTCGCACTCTTCCCCAATGTCGTCCTGGTCAACTCAGCCTTCGCGCCTCAGAACGTTGCCGACCTGATCACGATGGCCAAGAAGGGAAAGGATTCAGTCTCATACGCTTCCTCAGGCAATGGCTCGGCTCAGCATCTGGCGGGCGCTCTGTTCGAGTCTGCTACCGGCGTCGACATGGTTCACATCCCTTACAAAGGGGGCGGCCCCGCCCTCAACGATGTGATCGGGGGCCAAGTCCCACTCTTTTTTGGAAATCTGGCCTCGACGCTGCAACATGTTCAAAGCGGAAGGCTTCGCGCCCTGGCAGTAACCTCTGCTAAGCGCTCTCCCATCCTTCCTGCTGTTCCGTCCCTGGCGGAGGCTGGCGTCAAAGGTGCTGAAATTTACGAATGGAATGCGGTGTTTGTCCCCTCTGCAACCCCTCAGGCCGTTATCAATCGGTTGGCAACGGCATTTCAGCGAGCTCTCGATACACCAGAAGTTCGCCAACGCGTCGCCCAACTCGGGGGTGAGATGCAGCGTACGACGCCCGAACAGGCCCAGGCATTCATAGAACAACAAGTTGCGTTGTGGGGAGGAGTGGTCAAGGAGCGAAAAATCAGCGTCGAATGATGCCGATGCCGCTTCTGACACAAAACCAATCTAAACCACGAAGTTTCATTCGCCAAAGTTCTCAGCCCGATTTGCGCAGTAGAAACGACTCAAAAAGAAAAAACCCATTGATATCAATGGGTTAACTGGAGGAAACGGAGTCTGTAGCACCATCAGTATTCATGCGGGTTACGGCAGCTTTTTTTTTGAATAAGCACGCAGGGCTCATGGTTTGTCTACTTCTACCTGCCGTTTGCGCTTGGCCAGAATCCACGCTGAGTTGAGACCTGTCAGAACCATCAAGGGCCACAGGAAGGTACAGACCATGACCCACAACACGCGGCTAGACAAACTGGGGGCACCTTGTGGGGGCTCGACCTTGTTCAGCCCCTCGCTGAATAAATGACGCTGAGGGTAGGAAAAGAGGCCAAATACAGCGCCGATAGCTAAGA
The DNA here is from genome assembly GCA_041158965.1 of Pseudomonadota bacterium. Lineage (GTDB taxonomy): Bacteria > Pseudomonadota > Gammaproteobacteria > Burkholderiales > Burkholderiaceae_C > Limnohabitans. Next base: position 17,056 of record JBEBAJ010000003.1, read on the forward strand.
ACAGATAGATGTATAAGTTCAAGGCAACCTCCTATGTGATGTGAAACAGGACCGCCGCGGCATTTAGAAACTGGCTTGACAGCACCTAATTTCAAAAAGCTACACAACATTGATTTCGCGCAGAGGGCGTCCTTCTATCACGCGCGCCCAACCTAAAGCACCCAGTTGAAGGGTGCGAAATTCTCCAAACGTCACCAGCTCTGACAGTGCCCGACCTATAGCCGGAGACTGCTGCAGTCCGTGACCACTGAATCCATTGGCGAACAAAAAATTATCAACATCAGGGTGTGCGCCCACAATCGCGTTGTGATCCAGCAGGTTCATGTCATAGTGGCCGGCCCAGCTACGCTGAAGCCGCAGCGCCTCAAAGCCAGGAACGCGGGCCGCCAAAATAGGCCATAGCACTTCTTCAAAAAGGCTGTGCTGCACTTCAAAATCATGACACTCTGTGTCTTGCTCGGGACTTGGCGCAATGCCGCAGAGGTAACCCTCACCCTCAGGGCGGAAATAGGCGCCTGTGGGGTCAATAACCATAGGACAGGTCGGCAAACGCGCGCTGCTGGTGAAGTAAAAAATACTGCGTTTGCGCGCTTGCACCGGCAACTCAATTCCTGCGGATTGGGCCAAGGCGGTAGCACCTGTTCCAGCGGCGTTGATCACGGTGCCACAAGTCACCAACTCTCCAGTGGACAACCGCGCTGAGGTCACGAGTCGCCCTTGCCGGGACAGCGCTTCCACGCGGGCTTGACGGTATTGCACGCCAAGCGAAAGCGCTTTGCGTCGGAAACCTTGCATCAGTGCGTAGGCATCGAGCCAGCCCTCGCCCGTGTTGCCCAAAGATCCGGCAGATAAATCATCCACGTTCAGCCAAGGAAAGCGAGATTGCAATTGCGCTGGCGTCAACAAGCTGACGTCAACATTTTCAGCGCATTGGGTGAGGTGATTGGATTGCAAAATACCCAACCCCTGGGCCGTTGCCAGAAAAAGATAGCCACGTTCCTTGAAACCAATAGCGGGCGCCTCGCCATCCACACTCAGGTGCTCGCCAACAGACTTTAGAAAGCTGCTCCCAAACTGGGAAAGGCGAATATTTTCAGGAGTGGAAAATTGGTGACGGATGGATGCTGCTGACAAGGCCGTCGCCGATCTGGCGTAAGTGGGGTCTTGTTCGACGACAAGAATGCTGCCCTTGAAGCTTGGTTGCGAGGCCAGAAAATAAGCTGTCGCACTGCCGACGGCTGCTCCGCCAACGATCAAGACATCAGTTTGCATAAGGTGTGCGTTGTTGCATGAAAATCTATACTACATGAAACGCTTCAAGTCAGGCCATGCAACACTTTGATTCAAAGGCTATCGAAAAGGCTTTGCCCTATCCCTTATTGGTCAAAGCGCTGGCGCATGGTTTGCAGCTAGCCATTGAAGCGCCGCCTCGCAGCCACCTGAACCCCAACCATGATGCAAGCTGTGTGCTGATCATGCCGGCCTGGCGGCCGCATCAGTTGATGGGTGTGAAGCTGGTGTCAGTCTGGCCAGGCAATAACGTCAAGGGTGAATCGGCAGTTTCGGGGGTTTACGTGCTGATCTCTTGCGAAAACGGGCATCCGGTCGCGGTGTTGGATGGCACAACCCTCACCTTGCGCCGCACGGCAGCAGCGGCCGCTTTGGCGGCACGCAAGCTGGCACGTCAGGACAGCACCACGTTGGCGGTGCTGGGTACAGGAGCCCTGAGTGTGCCGCTGGTTCAAGCGCACCTGGATGTCATGCCATTTCAAAACGTATTGGTCTGGGGGCGCCAAGCCAGCAAAGCGCAAACGGTGGTCGCGCAGTTGCAGCAACAAGGCATCGCCGCATCGCTTGCGACAGACATTGAGCAAACATTGGCACAAGCCGATGTCGTGGCAGTCGCCACCACTGCCACAGAGCCTTTCATACGCACGGGCTGGGTTCGGCCTGGAACGCATGTAGGCTTGATCGGAGCATTCACTGCCCAGATGGCAGAGGCAGAGCCATCCTTGATGTCCCTGGCAAAGGTCTTTGCCGATAGCCGCGATGCGGTACTTGAAAAGGGGGGCGAAGTGTTTCAGGCGATTCAGCAGGGGATCATCACCCCCGCTGCTATTCAGGCGGACTTGGCGGAACTGGCAGCGCAACCCGAGAGCCATGTTTGGCGCAAAGCACAGGACATCACGGTGTACAAGTCGGTGGGCTTCGCCTCGCTTGATTTGATTGCTGCAGAGCTTGTGTACAACACCACAGCTTGAGGTCTGACGAGGCTTTACACCGACACCGTGTAGTTCAAAGCCATTCGCCCACCATCCACTGTGATGACTTCACCCGTGATGTAGCTCGCGGCATCACTGGCCAAAAAGGCGACCACCTGGGCGACTTCAGCGGGGTCTCCGAGCCGTTTCAGCGGCGTACGGCTGAGAATCTTTTGTCGAGAAGCCTCATTGGTCAGCACCGCTTGACGCGCCAGTTCAGTCGCAATTGTGCCGGGTGCAACTGCGTTGACACGAATGCCATCGTCGGCCAGGGCCAGGGCCATGGCGCGCGTCAGTTGATTCAATCCGCCTTTGCTGATGTTGTAAGTGGCTATTTCTGGAATGGCCACCACCGCATTCACCGAGCTCATGTGCACGATGGCGCCACCGCCAGTGGCTTTCATGGTGCGGGCCACAGCTTGACCGATCAGAAAGGCACCGCGCAAATTGACACGAAGAACGGCATCAAAATCGTCCTCCGAAATGTCCAAAAAGGGGGAGGCCCTGAAGATACCGGCATTGCTGACCAAGACATCTACCCGCTGGAAGGTGGAAGTTACTTGGCGAATGAGTTCATCCACTTCTTTTTTATGGCCGATGTCACAGACATAGAAATGGGCGTGCTGGCCCTTTTCTCGCAGCTCTGCGGCCAGACGTTCGCCCGTCGCTTGCTGCACGTCAACCAGGACGACATGAGCACCCTCGTTGGCAAACAAGCGGGCACAGGCTTCGCCAATGCCTTGAGCAGCACCCGTGATTACACAAACTTTGCCTTGAAGGCCATAGGAGATAGTGGACATGAATACAACCATTTGAAAATGATGAGTATCGTATTTTCGATCAAAGAATGCACAAGTTATGACAGGTCTCAGGCGTGGTGTCTCGCCTGCGGATAGCTGGCGTTTTAGCCTTAGCAGGTGCTACTGCGCAAACCCACCAAGACAAGCGTAACACTTAGCAAATTTCACCTTGGTCTTCTTTCCATCAGAAGTCAGCGCTGTATCTCGTTCAATAGTCAGTCCAATGAACGACTGGGCCTAGTTTGCTGTGGGCTAAAAAAACGGCTTCCCGCAAGCTCAGTGCACTGCCCCCATCGTGCCAACTCTCATGTGAGCCGGGAGGGTGATAGCGCACGTAGTAGCAGTCGGTCTTTTTATCAAACGAAATTTCTGGCGGATCAGATGGATCGTTTGTGCCAAAAAGAGTGTGGTGCTTCACTATGCGCACCGGGCAGATGGTAAGACCTGCGTAAAACCAATAGCCCTCCTTGATTGCAGGCATAAGATCTACTTTCTCCATAGCTTGCCCTCCTCATCAAAGGAACACTTGTTGATACTAGTCAAGAGCTCATTCACAGACATAAAGAAAAACCCTGAGGCGTTTACTCTGCTTCAAACTTTCAGCCTGTGTTGTCAGCCAGGAACGAATCCAAATTAAGGGTAAACACTAGTCCAATAGCCTTGTTCAATAAAGCCTATTGAAAAATGCAATGAACCCTTAATTTATTTTGGCTATGGTGTATAGGCCTTTGACAAATCGGTCAAAGCATTTTTTCACTAGGAGATAAACATGGCAGCACTCAAAGGCTCGCGCACGGAACAATGCTTGAAAGACGCCTTCGCAGGCGAGTCTCAAGCCAACCGTCGCTATTTGTATTTTGCAAACAAAGCTGACGTGGAAGGTCAGAACGATGTTGCAGCTTTGTTCCGCTCTACCGCTGAAGGCGAAACCGGTCACGCGCACGGCCACCTCGAGTTTCTCGAGCAGTCTGGCGATCCGGCTACAGGTTTGCCGATTGGCACCACACGGCAAAACCTCGCATCAGCTGTGGCCGGGGAAACTCACGAGTACACCGACATGTACCCAGGGATGGCCAAGACCGCACGAGACGAAGGTTTTGATGAGATCGCCAACTGGTTTGAAACCTTGGCGAAGGCCGAGCGCTCGCACGCCAACCGCTATCAAAAGGCCTTGAACGAGTTGGCAGATTAATTTCTGCTCACCAAAATTGCTGCACCATTTAAAAGTGCAGCGATTTCGCAAATAGCTCCCACCCTTGCTGACTATTTGCGAAATCGAATCACAAAAAATATTTCTTATGGCTACAGAAGGCAATTTGCAAGCCCCCACCAGGCACCCCTTGGATTGGCAAGGAGAAGACTTCTACAACGAAGAATCTTGCTTCAAGGAGCTTGAGCGAATTTTTGACATCTGCCACGGCTGTCGCCGCTGTGTCAGTCTTTGCGGCTCATTTCCCACTTTGTTCGATTTGGTCGACGAAAGTGAGTCGATGGAAGTCGATGGTGTCGATAAAAAAGATTACTGGAAGGTGGTAGATCAGTGTTTCATGTGTGACTTGTGCTACATGACCAAATGCCCCTACACACCACCCCATGAATGGAACCTGGATTTTCCACACACCATGTTGCGGGCCAAGGCCATCAAATTCAAAAAAGGCGGTGTGGGCAGCGCCGAAAAATTCTTAGCGTCTACCGACTCACACGGATCACTGGCTGGCATTCCGATTGTCGTTCAAACTGTAAATGCCGTCGCCAAAACTAAAGTGGCACGCAGTCTCATGGAGCCTACCCTAGGCATTGATCAAAATGCTTGGCTTCCATCTTTGGCCAATCGAAAATTTCGTTCAAAAGCTGAAGAAGCTCAATCTGTCAACGTCGTCGATGGTGATAAAACACCGGGTAAAGTGGCAATTTTTTCAACTTGCTATATCAATTACAACGAACCTAGCATTGGGCACGACTTGCTCAAAATTCTTAACCACAACGACATTCCCTATGTCATTGTGGAGAAAGAAAAGTGTTGTGGTATGCCTAAACTCGAATTGGGTGATCTCGATTCGGTCAAGCAATCCAAAGACGCCAATATTCCGGTATTGGCCAAGTATGCCCAAGATGGTTTTGCCATCTTAGCTGCGGTTCCAAGTTGTGCGCTGATGTTCAAACAAGAATTACCCTTGATGTTTCCTGACTGCACCGATACACAATTGGTGAAAGAGCACATGTGGGATCCCTTCGAATATCTCATGGCACGTAAGCGCGATGGTCTTTTGAAAACCGAGTTTCCGGAAAAATTAGGCAACGTTAGCTATCAAATTCCTTGTCATGGTCGCGTGCAAAATATTGGGCGAAAAACTGAAGAAATGCTCCAGATGATTCCGGGCACAGTGGTCAACACAATAGAGCGATGCTCTGGGCATGCAGGTACTTATGGCGTCAAAAAGGGCTCACACGAAATGGCCATGAAAATCGGAAAACCCGTCTTCAAAGCCATGGCGACCATGAAAGATGGAAGTACCCCCGACTACATTAGCTCAGATTGTCCTTTAGGAGGACATCATATTGCCCAAGGATTTGAGGTAAACGGTTTAGGAGCTCCCGAACTGAATCACCCACTGACCTTGGTACGCAAAGCTTACGGCTTGAAATAAGACACGGAGTCACATATGCAATTGTCAGGGCATATCACACGCGAAAGTTTGATGACGCTTGAGGCCTATAGCAAATGGCGAAAAGTTCACGTGCCTGAAATCATTGCCCATCGCAAATTGCGAAGTGTCCGGTTGGGCGATCATGTCAACGTGCAATTTGAAAGTGAGACCACCATTCGTTACCAAATACAAGAAATGCTTCGCATTGAAAAAATCTTTGAGGAAGAAGGTATTCAAGATGAGATAGAAGCTTATGCTCCCTTGGTACCCGATGGAAAAAACTGGAAAGCCACGATGTTGTTGGAGTACGTTGAAATCAATGAACGCAAACGTGAACTGGCTCGACTTATTGGAATTGAAGATCGAATGTTTGTAGAGGTTGAGGGCCATCCTCGTGTATATGCCATTGCCGATGAAGATCTTGACAGAGAAAACGGCGAAAAGACATCAGCTGTTCATTTTTTGCGTTTTGAATTCACTGATGTCATATGTGCATCCATCAAAGCTGGTGCAAGTGCGAAGCTTGGATGTGATCACACAAACTATCCATCACATGTAGAAATTTGTTCTGATACGCTTGCGAGCTTGGCAGGTGACATAAGTTGACTGCATTGACTAAATTTTTTAATAACCAAATCAAGCATTCGTTTTTATTGGTATGTTTTTGGGTATGTACAAAACAAAAACGCGCCTGAAGGCGCGTCGTTTCTTGTGCTTTGGCGGCCCCAAAGGGATTGTTTAACTGACTCGCTCAGTTTTCAGCCCCTTGTTTTTAGTGGGGTCAGGGATTCGAACTCATGATCAAGAAGCACCCTCTTTGCTGCGCATGGCGCCACACGATACCATTCGCGCAAGATCCAAAGCTTCAGCCACAAAGGCGTTGAGCGCTTCTTCAAATCCGGCTCACGCGCCGGGATACAAGCGGCTCATGCCCCGCGCCTAGCTCGGCAACTTTCTGCGTTAGACGCCGCCACAAGGCCCGAAGACATGAATCGTCCTGGGTGGGACTGGTATCCCCTCAAGGGTGACCTCTCGGGCCATTGGTCAGTCAGCGTGAACGGCAACTGGCGTCTGACTTTTGCATTTTTAAACGGCGATGCCATCCTGGTGGACTACCAGGACAACCACTGAGGTGACCATGAGTTCAATGTTCAACCCCCCACACCCCGGCCTCACTTTGAGGGACGACATCCTGCCCGCCCTCAATCTGCAGGTCGGCGAAGCAGCTGCCCAGTTGGGCGTTGACCGCACCGCCTTATCCAAGGTGCTCAATGGACGGGCGGCGATCAGCCCTTCAATGGCACTGCGTATTGAGCGTTGGCTTGGGCGCGACCATGGCGGGGCGGCTGAGGTGTGGCTGGCTCAGCAGGCCGCCTACGATCTTTGGCAGGCGCGGGCTGCGGCGAAGGCCAGCAAGACCCTTTCGGGCATCAAGGCACTGAGGCTTCAAACGGCGTGAAGATAGCGTACGACCCAGCCGATGCAACGGGGATTCGAACCCTTGCTCGTCAAGCATCCAACTCA
>JBEBAJ010000004.1:0-24101 GCA_041158965.1 Pseudomonadota bacterium
TTTTTCTGGGTCGCCCGCATGATCATGATGACGACCCACTTCACGGGTCGGGTGCCTTTCCGCGATGTCTACATCCATGGTCTGGTGCGCGATGCGCAAGGCAAAAAAATGAGCAAGTCCGAGGGCAATGTGCTCGACCCCGTTGACCTGATCGACGGCATTGCCCTGGAGCCCTTGCTTGAAAAACGCAGTCAGGGCCTGCGCAAGCCCGAAACTGCTCCTCAGGTGCGCAAAAACACCCAAAAAGAATTCCCCGAAGGCATACCGGCTTATGGGGCTGACGCCCTGCGCTTCACCTTTGCCTCTTTGGCCACGCTCGGGCGCAGCATCAACTTTGACAGCAAACGCTGTGAGGGCTATAGAAACTTTTGCAACAAGCTATTCAATGCCACACGTTTTGTGCTCATGAACTGCGAGGGCCACGACTGCGGCCTGAAAGAACACACGAAGGCCGAATGTGCGGTGGGCGGTCCTTTCCATGGCTACATGTCATTCAGCCAGGCCGACCGATGGATCGTGTCGCACTTGCAGCGCACCGAGGCAGAAGTTGCCAAAGGCTTTGCCGAGTATCGCCTTGACCTGGTGGCACAAGCGATTTACGACTTTGTCTGGAACGAGTTTTGCGATTGGTATCTGGAAATGGCCAAGGTGCAAATTCAAACCGGCACCGAGTCGCAACAACGCGCCACTCGCCGCACCCTGATTCGCACCATCGAAACCGTGCTGCGTCTGGCGCATCCCATCATTCCATTCATCACCGAAGAGCTTTGGCAAAAGGTGGCTCCAGTCGCTGGTCGGGCAGGTCCATCGGTCAGTGTGTCTTCATATCCGGTCAGTCAACCCGAGCGCATAGACACTCAGGCGGAGGCCGACATCGCCCGATTCAAGCAACTGGTTGACGCTGGCCGCAATCTGCGTGGTGAGATGGGTCTTTCGCCCTCGCAGCGCGTGCCTTTGCTCGCACTGGTGCCCGATCCAGCCCAAGCCCAATGGTTGACCGGCTATGCCGCCGCCTTGCAGGCTCTGGTCAAACTCAGCGAGGTCAAGGTTTATGAAAATGAGGCCGCTTGGGCGCAGGCGGCTGAAAACTCGCCAGTGGCCGTCAGCAACGGCTTGCGCTTGTGTTTGTTCGTCGAAATGGATGTGAATGCCGAGCGAGCCCGGCTGAGCAAAGAAGCCGCCCGGCTCCAGGGTGAGATCGCCAAGGCCGAAGGGAAGCTTTCGAATCAGGCTTTTGTCGCCAAGGCCCCGGCAGCGGTCATTGACCAAGAGAAAAAGCGACTGGCTGATTTTGGCGATACTTTGGCCAAGGTTCAGTCTCAACTGGCCCGATTGGGTTGACCACTCACCCTTCATAACCGCATCCATGAGCACCATTCAACACGCCGTATTTCCTGTGGCCGGTTTGGGCACCCGCTTTTTGCCGGCCACCAAGGCCAGCCCCAAAGAAATGCTTCCAGTGGTAGACAAACCCCTCATCCAATATGCGGTCGAAGAGGCCTATGAGGCTGGCATCCGGCACATGATCTTTGTCACGGGCCGGAACAAGCGCGCCATCGAAGACCACTTTGATACGGCTTATGAATTGGAAAACGAACTGGCGCAAGCTGGCAAACAAGGCTTGCTCGATCTCGTGCGCAGTGTTCAGCCCGAAGACATGCTGTGCAGCTATGTGCGGCAACCTCGCGCGATGGGACTGGGCCATGCCGTGTTGTGCGCCGAACATCTGGTTGGTGAGCACGCCTTTGCCGTCTTGCTCGCCGATGACCTGATGGTGGGGTTGCAGGGCGGCCCTGGCGTCATGCGGCAAATGGTGGACTTGCATGCGCAAACCGGTGCCTCGGTGCTGGCCGTTCAAGAAGTGCCCCTGGATCAAGTACAGCGCTACGGCATCATCGCCGGGCGTGCGGTGGCACAGGGCTGCGTGCAGGTCGAGCGGATGGTGGAAAAGCCCGCGCCAGACCAGGCCCCTTCCCGATTGGCGGTGGCGGGTCGTTACATATTGAGCCCCACTGTGTTTGATCGCATCCGTCAAGGCGGGCGAGGGGTGGGCGGCGAAATTCAGCTCACCGATGGCATCGCTGGTTTGCTCGCCGAAGAAACCGTGTTGGGCTACAGCTATCAGGGCAAGCGTTACGACTGCGGCAGCAAAATCGGGTTCCTGGAAGCCACGGTGGAGTTGGCCCTGCGGCACCCTGAGGTGGGCGCTGGCTTTGGCGAGTGGCTCAGGTCTTCCCGATGGGTATAAGCCGCTTTGATTGACCCTCAGGCGTGCCCAAGGTCATTCGGGGCCACAAGGCGATGACTCAAGGTGATGGAGGCGTCGCTGAGTCGATAAATCCATTTTGACGCCATGCCTCATACACGGTCACAGCCACCGAATTGGACAAGTTCAGGCTGCGCTGGCCGGCCCGCATCGGCAGCTTAAGGCGACGTTCTGGTGCAAACCACTCTCGCACTGTCGCGGACAGCCCTGAAGTTTCGCTGCCAAAAAACAACCAGTCACCGGGCGCAAATGCCGTGCCATGCACGCTGCCGCTGCCTTTGGTGGTGAGCGCAAAACATCGCATGGGGTCAGGTTGCATCTGGGCCAAAAAAGTTTCCCAGTCGGGATGCCGCTTCACATCGGCGTACTCGTGGTAGTCCAGCCCGGCACGCCGCATCAGGCGGTCTTCCATCGAAAAACCCAAGGGCTCGATCAAGTGCAGTTGGCAACCAGTGTTGGCCGCCAGACGTATCACATTGCCAGTGTTGGGGGGGATTTCAGGTTGAACCAAGACTATTTGAAACATATGGCCCTCAGTGTAGTGCGGGCTTGGGTGGGGTGCGGGCAAATACGGCCACATCGACCCGGCTGGCGCCAGCTTGCAAGACGCATCCGGTGGCCACCCGCAAGGTGGCCCCAGTGGTCATCACATCGTCGACCAAAAGCACCCGGGCGCCTTTCACGGCTTGCCCTGTCGCGCTCCATTGCATGCTGCCCTGCAACTGTGCCCAGCGCTGCTCCCGGTTGGCTTGCGCTTGCGCCGGGGTATGCAGGCCTTTGGTCAACCAATTGAGTCGCATCCGCCGGTCGCGGCCACACCATTGCCTTGCCAGCCATGCCGCTTGGTTATAGCCTCGCTCACGCATTCGTTGGGCCGAAACGGGCATGGGCAAGATGAAGTCGGCCTGATTGCACAAAGATTGGGCCAAGGGGCATTCGCGCATGAGCTGGCCCATGGTTCGCGCCAGCGCCCAGTCGTCGGCAAACTTCAGTCGCCTGATCCAGCCATCGAAGGGCGGCGTGTAATCGACCCTGGCGCAAGCCGTGTGCCATCCCGGATCGCTTCGACAGTCGGCCTGAAGGCACTGGGATGCGCCGGGGGGCAGCGCCAAAGCGCAATGCGGACAACGTGGCACCAGTGCCGTGTGACGAAGCCGGCATTCCTTGCACAAGGTCGGCACAGGCCAACGCCGACAGATGAGACATTGCGACCATTTGAAATTTTCCATGCGCACCTCTATGCATCACGTTGGGCAATATACTGCGCCCAGCATGGAAAACACCCCCGCCTCCGACGCTTCGGGTCATATTCACGTGGCGCCCCCCACCCATGATCGGGTGGCTTGTTGGCGCTGGTGGCAGGGTCTGCGTGCGCAAACCCCGCCGGCATGGCTGCATGAAGAGGTGGGGCGGCGCATGCAAGAGCGGTTGCAGTGGATCAAAATGCAACCCCGCGACTGGATCCATGCCCAGCCTTCATTGGGCGGATTTGATGCCCATCGCCTGATCCGTGACCGTTATCCCAAGGCGGCATGCCAAATCACCGAGCCCGGTGCCCATCGACTGGCCCTGAGCCGGTCAAGCATTGAGCCCTCCCTCTGGCGCGCTTGGTGGCCACTGGGGCCGCGCACCACCTGGGTCGATGTGGGGGCCGCGCCTGAACCCGCTGACATGTTGTGGGCCAATATGCAACTGCACTTGCACCCTGAACCGCAGACTTTGCTGCGTCAGTGGCACGATGCCCTGCGGACCGATGGATTCCTGATGTTCTCTGGCCTCGGGCCCGATGCATTGAATGAATTGCATGACTTCTATTGCAAACTGGGCTGGCCTGCACCGGGGCCGCAATGGACCGATATGCACGATTGGGGCGATATGCTGGTGCAGTCCGGCTTTGCCGAACCCGTGATGGACATGGAGCGGATCATCCTGACTTATGCCACACCTGAGGCCATGGTTGCAGATTTGCGCACCTTGGGGCGCAATCTCCATCCACAAAGGCACCCGGCTTGCAAAGGCAGGGGATGGCTGGCCCGGTGGCGCCAGGAGATGGACGACCATTGGCCCCACAGAGGCCCTGATGGTCAATTTTGCTTGACATTCGAAATTGTCTATGGGCACGCACTCAAGCCGAAGCCACGTCATTCTGTGGATACCACCACCCGTATTTCACTGGGTGAAATGAAAAACATGCTGCGTACCGGTTAATTGACAAAATCTGTGAGCAACCCCTCATCCCAGTGGGATTCATTGGTTAGAATGGCGGGCGATCCGTTTTTTATCCGAAAAGCTGGAGTCTGATGTTGCGTCAGATTCGCCCAGGCGACTTGTTCTGGCAGTCCGGCGCTCTTTTTTGAGGCAATTTCAAGTGAAGATGATCAAGAACCTTTCGGCAAGCCTGACCACTGGCATGCTGGCTGCGTCTGCGGTGCTGCCTGTCAGCGCATGGGCCGTCAATGACCTTCCCGGCGGTCCCGCAGTGCGCCAACTCAATTTGCAGCCCGCCGTGACCCAGATCGCTGCCGAGCAGGCTTGGCTGCACTGGTTCATGCTGATCATCTGTACAGTGATCTTCGTCGCCGTCTTTGGCGTCATGTTCTATTCCATCTTCAAGCACCGCAAATCGCTGGGCCATCAGCCCGCCAATTTCCACGAGTCGGTCAAGGTTGAAATCGCCTGGACTGTGGTGCCCTTCATCATCGTGATTCTGATGGCACTGCCCGCGACCAAGGCGGTGGTGGCACAGAAAGACACCTCCAATGCAGACCTGACCATCAAGGCCACTGGCTACCAGTGGAAGTGGGGTTACGACTACATCAAAGGCGAGGGTGAGGGCATCGGATTCGTCTCTACCCTGGACAATGAACACCGCGAAATTTCCAACAGCGGGGCCAAAGGCGTACAGATTGACAACTACCTGCTCAAAGTCGATCACCCATTGGTCGTGCCTGTCGACAAGAAAGTGCGCATCATCACCACCGCCAACGACGTCATCCATGCTTTCGCCGTGCCGGCCTTTGGCGTGAAACAAGACGCCATTCCAGGGTTTGTTCGTGACACCTGGTTCCGCGCCGAGAAAACCGGTGACTTTTATGGGCAGTGCCAGGAGTTGTGCGGCAAAGAGCACGCCTACATGCCCATTCACGTCAAGGTCGTGAGCGCCGAAGAGTATTCCAAGTGGGTGGCCGAGCAACAAAAGGCCATGGCCGCCAAGATGGATGACCCCAACAAGGTTTGGGCCCTTGAAGACATTCTCAAGCGCGGTGAGAAGGTGTACGCCGCCAATTGCGCCGCCTGTCACCAAGCCAACGGCAAGGGTGCTGGTTCGATCAAGGCCCTCGATGGTTCTGCTGTGGTGCTGGATACCGACAAAGCCAAGCAGATCAAAATACTGCTCAATGGCCAGGCCAATGGGGCCATGCCGGCATGGAAGCAGCTGTCTGACACCGACATCGCTGCTGTCATCAGCTACACCAAGAACAACTGGTCCAACAAAACCGGTCAGTTGGTTCAGCCCGCCGAAATCAAGGCTTCACGTTAATTTCCGAGATACAAAAGGACCCAACCCATGAGCGCAGTTCTCGACCCCCATGGCCACGTCGCCGGCGATCACGGACATGACGATCACCACGGTGCCCCGCACGGATGGCGGCGCTGGGTGTTTGCCACCAACCATAAAGACATCGGTACCCTGTACTTGCTGTTTGCATTTGCCATGCTGATGATCGGCGGCGTTTTGGCGTTATTGATTCGTGCCGAGCTGTTCCAGCCCGGTCTGCAAGTGGTCAACCCTGAGCTGTTCAACCAGCTCACCACCATGCACGGCCTGATCATGGTGTTCGGTGCCATCATGCCGGCCTTTGTCGGCTTCGCCAATTGGATGATCCCGTTGCAGATTGGCGCCTCTGACATGGCCTTCGCCCGCATGAATAACTTCAGCTTCTGGTTGATGATCCCTGCCGCTGCCATGTTGGCCGGTTCGTTCTTCATGCCCGGTGGCGCGCCTGCGGCTGGCTGGACGCTATACGCTCCGCTGACCTTGCAGATGGGCCCCTCGATGGACGCAGGTATTTTTGCCATGCACATTCTGGGTGCTTCATCGATCATGGGCTCGATCAACATCATCGTGACCATTTTGAACATGCGCGCGCCCGGCATGACGCTGATGAAAATGCCCATGTTTGTCTGGACCTGGCTGATCACCGCTTATTTGCTGATCGCCGTCATGCCCGTGTTGGCCGGTGCCATCACCATGACCCTGACCGACCGTCACTTTGGCACCACTTTCTTCAACCCCGCCGGTGGTGGTGACCCCGTCATGTACCAGCACATCTTCTGGTTCTTTGGTCACCCTGAGGTCTACATCATGATTTTGCCGGCCTTCGGCATCATCAGCCATGTCGTGCCGGCCTTTTCACGCAAGAAGCTGTTTGGCTACGCATCGATGGTCTACGCCACCGCCTCCATTGCCATCTTGTCGTTCATCGTCTGGGCGCACCACATGTATGCCACCGGCATGCCGGTGACAGGCCAGTTGTTCTTCATGTACGCGACCATGCTGATTTCGGTGCCCACTGGGGTCAAGGTGTTCAACTGGATCGCCACCATGTGGAAGGGCTCGATGACTTTTGAAGCCCCGATGCTGTTCGCTGTGGGCTTCATTTTTGTGTTCACCATGGGTGGTTTTACTGGCCTGATCTGTGCCATGGCACCCATTGACATGCAAATCCAGGACACTTACTACGTCGTGGCCCATTTCCACTATGTGCTGGTGGCCGGTTCCTTGTTTGCCATGTTCTCGGGCTTTTACTACTGGGTGCCCAAATGGACCGGTGTCATGTACAACGAGACGCGTGGCAAGATCCATTTCTGGATGACCCTGATTTCATTCAACGTCACCTTCTTCCCGATGCACTTCCTGGGCCTGGCTGGTATGCCGCGCCGCTACGCAGACTACCCGATGCAGCTGGCCGATTTCAACGCCTTGGCTTCTGTGGGTGCCTTTGTGTTTGGTTTCACCCAGCTCTACTTCTTCTTGTTCGTGGTCTTGCCCTGCATGCGCGGTCACGGCGAAAAGGCCCCACAAAAGCCCTGGGAAGCTGCCGAAGGCCTGGAGTGGGAAGTGCCCTCTCCGGCGCCTTTCCATACCTTTGAAAACCCGCCCAAGCTCGATCCCACTGCCACGCGCGTGGTGGGCTGAAGTCAAGGTCTGGGACATGACACCTGAACAGAAAAAAAGCAACCTCCGCCTGGGCCTGATACTGGCCTCGGTGGCGGTGGTCTTTTTCTTGGGTTTTTTGGCCAAAATGGCTTTGTTGGGCCATTGAGTCATGACGCTGAGCGCCAATCTGCACATGCTGAAGAAACTGCTGGTGGTGGCAGTGGGCATGTTTGCTTTCGGGTATGCCTTGGTGCCCCTTTATCGAGCCATCTGTGAGGTGACCGGCATCAATATTCTGGCCCTGGGTGAGCGTGAAATGCCGGGCACGGGCTCGGCCCGAGCCAAACTGCCTCGCAACACCCAAGTGGATACCACACGCACCATCACCGTTGAATTTGATGCCAATGCACGTGGCCCCTGGGAGTTCAAACCTGCCCAGCGCTCGATACAAGTGCATCCTGGCGAGGTGGTGACCGTGATGTACGAATTCCAGAATGTGCAGAACCGCACCATGGCCGCACAAGCCATACCCAGCTATGCCCCGCGCCAGGCCGCGCAACACTTCAATAAAATGGAGTGCTTTTGCTTCAATCAGTACACCCTGGCGCCTGGCGAAAAGAAAGAGTGGCCGGTGGTGTTTGTCGTCGATCCCAAGTTGTCCAAAGACGTCACCACCATCACCCTGTCCTACACCTTCTTTGAGGTGGGGGGCAAAACCCCGGCTGCACCCACTGCGCAGTCAAATCAGTCCATCGGTGGTGGCGCATGAGCGATACACCCACCCCCGTCACCCCGAAAAAAGGCTCATTGTGGCGCACCATCGTCGCAGTGGCCTGGTCTTTCCTGGGGGTTCGCAAAAGCAGCGAATTTCAGGAGGACATCGCCCGCATCACCCCCCTGCACATTTTGGGGGTGGGCTTGGTGGCGGGTCTGTTGTTTGTGATCGCGTTGATGGTGATCGTCAACTTGGTCGTCGCAAAATCTTGAAGGAGAACCCATGAGCAACTCGCACGGCGGTGCAACGCCCTATTACTATGTCCCGCACGAGTCGCGGCACCCGGCCATGGCGGCTTTGGGCCTGTTTTTTGTCATTTTGGGCGCCGGCCAGTGGGTCAACGGAGCCGACTGGGGCAAGTATTCGCTGCTCTTTGGCCTGGTCTTTTGGCTCTGGGTGCTCTACCAGTGGTTTGGCGATGCCATTCGCGAGAGCGAGAGTGGCCTCTATGGCCACAAAGTGGACTTGTCGTATCGATGGAGCATGAGCTGGTTCATTTTTTCCGAGGTCATGTTCTTCGGTGCTTTCTTCTCGGCCTTGTGGTGGATGCGCGTTCACTCAGTGCCTGAACTGGGCAACTTGAACAACGCCCTGTTGTGGCCTGATTTCAAGGCCGTATGGCCCAGCACTGCCATCGGTGCCACGGCATCTCCGGCCGGCATCATTGAGCCCTTCCAAACCATGACTCCGTTCTGGCTGCCGACCATCAACACCGCCTTGTTGTTGTCTTCGGGTGTCACCCTGACAGTGGCACACCATGCGCTGCGTGAAAACGACCGTGGCAAAACCATCACTTTCATGTGGTTGACCGTCCTGCTGGGCGTGGTGTTCTTGATTGTGCAAGGCTATGAGTACTTTCATGCCTATAGCGACCTGAACCTGAAATTGACCTCAGGCGCTTACGGCTCGACCTTCTTTATGTTGACCGGTTTCCACGGTTTCCATGTGTTTTTGGGCATGCTGATGTTGTTGGTCATCACATTGCGCCTGCAAAAGGGCCATTTCAGTGCCGACCGTCATTTTGGTTTTGAGGGTGCGGCTTGGTATTGGCACTTTGTGGACGTGGTCTGGCTGGGCCTCTATATCCTGGTTTACTGGATGTGAGAACCCGCTGCTTCTGACACGTTCAAAGCCAACCCGCGGGTTGGCTTTTTCATGACTGCAGCGGGATGCCCGTCGGCTGGATATAACCCAGCTTCCAGGCCAGCAGGATGCACAAGAACAACAAAATGGAAAAACCGACTCGAAATGCAAGGGCCTTGGCCATGCGGCTGGTTTTGGCTTCGCCATGGCGGCCATCGCGCATCATGTGAAATAGGGCTGCGCCCAAGCTGCCCAAAATGGCGATGAAGGCGAGGGCGACGAGGTATTTCATGACATCAATTGGAATGGTCAACGGATAACGATTTTATGCGCAGCTTTGTGGGCACCGCACGTTGGTGGGTATGGGTGGTTGTGGCCTTGTTGGCCATCGTCGCCACGGCTTCACTGGGGCGCTGGCAATTGAACCGGGCCGATCAAAAGTTGGCTTTGCAGCAAGCCATCGATGAACAGTTGAATGCACCGGTGCTGACCGAAGACGAATTGCGAGCGCAGCCCGCCCTTTGGGGGGAAATGCACCGCCGGGTCAGTTTGGAGGGATTTTGGGTTCATCGCTACACGCTTTTTCTGGACAACCGTGTCTATCAGGGGAGGCCTGGATTCTGGGTGATGACCCCATTGCTGCTGGACGACAAAACGGTGGTTCTGGTTCAGCGCGGGTGGGTCGCTCGCGACTTGCGTGACGCGCAAGCCACCCCCAAGCTGGCCGAAGATCTGCAATTGGTCCGCATACAGGGGCGGTTGGCTGCCCCGCCATCCAAATGGCTGGAACTGCAAGACCCGCAAACGCCACACCATAAAGGGGATACCCGAATTCGGCACAATATCAATGTCACGGAACTGCGACAGCAGTGGGGCTTGTCGGTGGCAGCAGTGGTGCTGCAGACGGACCCCACAGACGCCGAGTTGGTGCGCGATTGGCCGATGCCCTCATCGACTGCCCACACCAACTGGGGGTATGCGTTCCAATGGTTTGCCATGAGTGCTGCGCTGTTTCTGCTCTCAGTCTGGTTCCTGATCATTCGCCCTTTGCGCCATGGCCGATAAAACAACTTCTGAATCCCAAGTGGATCAACCGCTGGACCTCACCGTCCATAGCCTGCCCACGCCTGGTGCGGTCATGCAGGCCGACCTTCAGCGCACCCGCGCCGGTCGTTGGCGCATGTTGGCCGTGCTGCTGGTGTGCGCCGCCCCGGTGGTGGCCTCATATTTCACTTATTACGTGATTCGACCGCAAAACCAGAAGAGCTATGGGCAATTGATACAACCGACCCGTGCCATTCCCCCCATGGATGGGGTCGATTTGAACCAACGCACCATCCCCTTGACCCGTCTTAAACAGCAATGGTTGTTGATCAGTGTGGGCTCGGGCGCCTGTGATGCCGATTGCCAGGAGCGCTTGTACCTGCAGCGGCAATTGCTGACGGGTCTGGGGCGTGAGCGCGATCGCATGGATTGGGTCTGGCTGATCAACGATCATGCCGAAGTGCCCGAAGCCATCCGGCCTGGCCTGAGCGAGGCGGTGGTGTTGCGTGTCAACGCCCAAGAGTTGCAGGCCTGGCTGCAAGCCCAGCCGGGCCAGGCTTTGTCAGACCATTGGTATTTGGTGGACCCCATGGGCGAGTGGATGATGCGCTTTCCAGCGCCGATCGATCGCACCCATTTACCGCGCATCAAACGGGACATCGAGCGGCTTTTGCGAGCGTCCGCAGGTTGGGATCAGGCGGGTCGATGATGGACATGGACACCCCCCTTTATCACTTTGGCCCAACCGCTCAGTTGCTGATGTTGGGGGCTTTGGTGGCGGCCTTGCCTTTGGCCTGGGTGGCCTGGCAATACCGGGGGCAGGGTCGCCATGCCATGGTTTCGCGCCTGACCTGGGTCACCCTGTTCCTCACCTTTGATCTGGTTTTATTTGGGGCTTTCACTCGCCTGTCAGACTCCGGCCTGGGTTGCCCGGATTGGCCTGGGTGTTACGGACAGGCCACGCCAGTCGGTGCACGCAGCCAGATTCAGGCCGCCCAGGATTTGATGCCCACCGGACCTGTCACACATGGAAAGGCTTGGGTGGAAATGGTGCACCGCTACCTGGCCACGGGCGTGGGTGGGCTGATCGTGGTACTGTGTGCCATGGCTTGGTATCGACACCGAAGGGGGGACCCGAATGCCGGTGCCTGGGGGGCCACCTTGACCTTGGTCTGGGTCTGTGTACAAGGTGCTTTTGGGGCTCTGACCGTGACCATGAAGCTGTTTCCGGCCATCGTCACCCTGCACCTGATGGGGGGCATGGTTTTATTGGCTTTGTTGGCCATACAAGCGTCGCATTTACAGGGCGGCCTGACCCCTCAGCGCAGTACCCATGACCCGCGTCTGCGCCCATGGTTGGCTTTGGGTTTGGTGGTGTTGGGCGTTCAAATTGCCCTGGGAGGATGGGTCAGCACGAATTACGCCGTATTGGTTTGCGACACCTTCCCCCGCTGTCAAGGCAGCTTCTGGCCTGAGATGGCTTTTGATTTGGCCTTCCAGATCTGGCGCCCCCTGGGCTTTACCGCATGGGGTGAATTGTTGCCCTTCCAGGCCTTGACGGCCATCCATTACACCCATCGACTCGCCGCTTACGTCGTGGTCTGTGTCATGATCGCGCTGTCTTGGGGCATGTATCGCCGAGGCCTGTCTGGCTTGGGCCGCGCCTTGGCTGGCTTGGTGGTGTTGCAAAGCCTGACGGGCTTGAGCAATGTGGTGCTGGGCTGGCCCATGGTCGCTGCAGTGCTGCACACCGGTGGCGCAGCCGCCATGGTGGTCGTTCTGGTATTGGCCTGGGCACAAACGCGCAATCCCACCTTGACCCGAAAAATCGCATGAATCAGACCGCATCTTTGCCTTCACGCTGGCGACAGTTCAACGCCCTGACCAAGCCGCGCGTGATCCAGTTGATCGTGTTCTGCGCCTTGATCGGCATGGTACTGGCGGTTCCTGGGGCACCCACTTGGGCAGACATTAGATTGGGTGCCTTGGCGTGCCTGGGCATTTGGCTGGTGGCTGGAGCCGCCGCAGCCTTTAACTGTATTGTGGAAAAGAGCATCGACGCCCGCATGAAGCGCACCGCCTGGCGTCCGACCGCCAAAGGTGAACTCAGCGATCGCGACACATTGCTGTTCTCCGCCATATTGTGTGGATTGGGTTCGGCCCTTTTGTATTGGGCGGTCAACCCACTGACGATGTGGCTGACCTTTGCCACCTTTGTAGGGTACGCCGTGGTCTACACTGTGATTCTCAAACCCCTGACCCCGCAAAACATCGTCATCGGTGGTGCCTCGGGAGCCATGCCCCCCGTCTTGGGATGGGCGGCCATGACGGGAGAAGTTGGCCCCGAAGCACTGATCCTGTTCCTCATTATTTTTCTTTGGACACCGCCGCATTTTTGGGCCCTGGCCTTGTACCGCGTGGAAGACTACCGCCAGTCTGGGTTGCCCATGTTGCCTGTCACCCATGGCAATGAGTTCACCCGCTTGCAAATCTTGCTTTACACCTTGATTCTGTTGGCGGCTTGCCTCATGCCCTTCATCTACCGCATGAGCGGATGGTTTTACCTGATCAGTGCCATGGTGTTGAGCTTGATGTTTTGTTACTATGGCTGGGCATTGTGGCGCCAGTACTCCGACGCTTTGGCGCGCAAAACATTCCGATTTTCACTCATCCACCTCAGCCTGTTGTTTGCGGCTTTGCTGATTGATCACTATCTCTGAGCGCAACGATGAACAAGAACTTGCCACTGCGCCGCCGCGCCATCCTGGGTCTGGCCATGGCCACCACTGTTTTGTCAGCCTGTCAAGACACCACCAGTTTCAAATCGATCGACATCACCGGCGCCAACTACGCCCTCGATTTTGAGATGCCAGATGCGCAAGGCCGCACCCGCCGGCTGGCCGACTTCCAGGGCAAGGCGGTGGTGCTTTTTTTTGGTTATACACAGTGTCCCGATGTGTGCCCCACCACCTTGCAGGAATTGACGCAGGCGAGGCAACTTCTAGGCCCCTTGGGTGATCGGGTTCAAGGGGTGTTCATCACTCTCGATCCAGAGCGCGATACGGCGGAGTTGTTGCGGGCCTATATGGGTTCATTTGATCAAAGCTATGTGGCATTGGTGCCGAATGCGGATCAATTGGCTCAAGCCGCCAAAGACTACAAGGTCTATTACAAAAAGGTCGATGGCAAAACCCCCACCAGCTACACCATCGATCACACAGCCGCCAGTTTTATATACGACCCGCAAGGCCGCATTCGTTTGTACACCCGATACGGGTTGGGTGCGCAGGCACTTGCCGATGACTTGCGTCGCCTGTTGAAGTGATGTGGTAGATCAACTTTGACGCAAGGGGGCAGCGTTGCGCATGCCCGATCAGGATGCGGCGCGTTGCTTGTCTTGATGCGCTTGCAGGGCCTTGAGCAGTTCACGGGTCAACTCGGCCTGGTCGTGTTGCGGCTCTATGTGCTGGCTGAGCGCTTGGGCACCTCCGCTGGCCTCGGTCAACAGTTTCAGTTGAAGCACCAGCAAGCGCAGCTGATCGTAGGCGACCTCGGGGTGGGCCTGAGGGTCTATCACCACCGCCTTGATGCGTTTGCGTTCCTCGTTTTTTTCATCCTCGTAACTGGCCCGGGCTTCTTGGGTCAGGCGTGCCACGTCCTCTGCTGACAGGTGCAAGCGCTCTGTCTCTTCAGCCAGAATCGCTCGCGCTTTGGCGTCGAGTTGGCCCTCGTGGTGGTAGGCATGAAGCAATTTCGCCTTGAAGGCTTCGCGCTCAATCCGCAGCTGATCGGTAAAAGCAGAGGCCAGCAAACCGGCGGGAATGGCGAAGATACCGATGCCCATCAGCGCCAATACCACCGTCAAGGCCCGACCCATAGGCGTCACGGGTGAGATGTCACCATAACCCACCGACGCCAGTGTGACCACCGCCCAATAAATGGATTGCGGGATGTTCTCGAATTTGTCCGGCTGGGCTTCGTGCTCAAAGATGTAGCCCATGCTGGCCGTGAGCACCACCATCAGCATCATGACGAACACGGCGGCCATGATCACTTGCCACTCACGTCGCACCACTTTATAGAGCGTGCCTGCGGCTGTGGTGTAGCGTGTCAGTTTGAGCAGACGCGCCAGGCGGAACACCCGCAAGAAGCGCAAATCGACTTGTACCGGTAAAAACCGCTCCAGCAAAAACGGCAAAATGGTGATCAGATCGATCAGCGCCGGTGCGCTGCGTGCGTAGGCCCAGCGTGGCAGCCATCGGTGGCGAAAGCGCGGGTTTTCCGGGGCTGCATAGAGCCGGGCGATGTATTCAAGGGTGAAGATGGAAAACGACAACACATCAATCACTTTGAACTCGGTCGCCAACGTCTGCTGCACACTCTCGACCGACTCGAGCACCACTGAAACGATGGACACCAAAACCCAAAACATGATGAAGTTATCGACATACACATGCAGCCGACCAGAGTGACCAGTCGGCTCCAGCAGGGCGTACACCTTGCCCCTAAAGCTGCGGTGCGCATTGAGTGCCATGAACTCTTTCCAGGCTGGAACGGCATAACGTGAGAGCTTCAGGATGCGCATCAGCCGCAACAAGCGCAGCAGACGCCACATTTCAGCGTCGAGCGTGACCACGCTGGCGAAATAAAACGGCGCAATGGCCAGCAAGTCAATCAGCGCATATGGGCTCAAGGCGTATCGAATGCGGGCCCAGCGTTTGCCCGAGTATTCAGGGTCGTGTTTGGCGGCCCCCAGGCGCAGTACATATTCGAGTGTGAACGTCGCGACGCAAAGGAGGTCAAATAAGTTCAACCAGTTGCCGAGAGCCAGATTAATCGCATCGTTGTGCTCCGCGACGACGGCCACCGCGCTGAAGATGATCAGCCAGCCCACCCCGTACTCGATGGATTTTGCGTGACCTTTGGGGTTGTCCTGATCAAAAAGCCAGTGATAGACCCTGTGCCAAAGCCCTTTGGAGGGCAAGACCGTTTCGGTCACGGGGGCGGGTGTTGCGGGGTCTTGCATGGGGAGGGCTGAAACATGCTTATATAAGGCATTATCCCCATTTCAGTCAGAAGGCTCAATTCAAATATCTCGAAGCCATTGAACAAGCGCATCAAATGGACAATCGGTCCAGAATTTCCTTGGGTTTGAGCCCGCTGACAGTCCGTTCATCCTGGTATTGCCGAAGCCGTTTCCATGGCTTGTGCCAGCCTCTACCCCGGGTGAGATACGCCCACCAACCTTTTTGGTCAAACCGGTCAATGGCTTCAGCCACCACCAATGAGTCTGGCCATTTTGCTGAAACGACATGGTCCCTTCGGCGCAAGACCATCCAAAGATTACCGTCGTCGCAGATCGATAGCGGCTCAAAGTGTGACGATGTCAGCGCAAGCAAAACATGTCGGTTGAAATAAAACAAATGGGCACCGAAATAGATATTGGATGGCGAAGCATCAAACTGAAGTATGTTGGGCACTTCCATCACCAAGAGGCCTCCCGGATTCAGCGAACGATGAAGCGTCGCAATGGCCTCTTTGGGGTCAGGCAGGTGCTCCAATACATGAAATAGCGTGACCACATCGGCACAGGCGGGTTGCATTTGGGCGATGCCGCCGGTTTCTATCTCAACGCCATAGTTCTGACGGGCAAATTCTGAGTACCCCTCGTGCGGCTCCAATCCTCGTGCCGACATGCCCATCCGATGTGCCAGGTAGACCAACTCGCCCCCGCCAGCACCCACGTCGAAAAGCCGCTGATGAGAGGCTTCTTTGTAAGGAAGCATGCGGGACAATCTTTCCAGTGCCACGCGTCCAGCCCGGTGAACCCGGCCAGGGGTTGGCGCCACGGACAGTTTGTAGTCTTGACGATAATTGCGGCTGTAATATTCGTGCAATTGGGCTTCATCTGGCAAGGTGGATTGTTGTACCAGACTGCATGTCCGGCACAATGCCAGCGACAAATTCTGACGGTTCTTTGCATCGGGCCTGGAAAACAATCGCATTTCGGCGCTTGCGCACAGATGGCATCGGTACATCATGAAACCCCTTTTGTGAACGGGCCTGATTCTGAAAGTCTTGGCGCATGGATGAATTTCCTGATGCCGATGGGCCTTTTGAAATAAGCTTTTATAAAAAGGCTTTTTCGAAAAAGCTTTTTCAAATGGGGTTTTTCGCTGTCCTGTGTCTGGGCGGTAAAAGGGTGGGGCAAATGTTTTGCTATAATGGCTCTTTCTGCGCGGCTGTAGCTCAGTTGGATAGAGTACTTGGCTACGAACCAAGGGGTCGTGGGTTCGAATCCTGCCAGCCGCGCCATTGACTTAAAAAGCACTGAGGGCCTCAGTGCTTTTTTTTGTTCAGGTTGGCACTATGGGGCTGAATGCTCGAGGCCCTGGCGACAGAGCCATATGTGGCCAACAGGGTTTACTTTGCTTGGCAAATCGGATTTCTTTCGCATAATGGTTGGCACAGAACACCCATAGACCCCATGTCCGCGACCCAAAACCCGATACCTCCCGCCTTGCAACTGTTTGATCTCACTGGCCGCACGGCGCTGATCACCGGCTCCAGCGGCGGCATCGGCCTGGCGCTTGCCAGCGGCCTGTTGTCTGCCGGCGCCCGAGTGATCTTGAATGGCCGCCAGACCGCCAAACTCGACCAAGCCTGCGAGGCGCTGCGCACGCAGACCAAGGCTTGGGGCCAAGACCTGGCCCGGCAAGTCTATGCCCATGCCTTTGATGTGACCGAGCAAACGCAGGTCGAGGCGGCCATCGAGCATATCGAGGGGCACATTGGCGCCGTCGACATACTGATCAACAACGCTGGCATGACATTTCGTGCGCCGCTGGACCAGTTCCCGGTGGAGAAATGGCATCAGATCATGCGGACCAATCTGGACAGCGCTTTTTTGGTCTCGCGTGCCGTGGCCCGGCGCATGATCGAGCGCAAAGCTGGCAAGGTCATCAACATCTGCTCGGTACAAAGCGAACTGGGCAGGCCGGGCATTGCGCCCTATGCCGCGTCTAAAGGGGCGATGAAAATGCTCACCAAGGGCATGGCCATCGATTGGGGCAAGCACGGCATACAGGTCAACGGGCTTGGGCCAGGCTATTTCAAAACCGAGCTCACCCAAGCTTTGGTCAATGACCCTGCTTTCAGTGCCTGGCTGGTCAACCGCACCCCGAGTGGCCGATGGGGCGATGTGACCGACTTGATTGGTGCGGCGATCTTTTTGTCCAGCGCTGCCTCGAACTTTGTCAATGGACACGTGCTGTATGTCGACGGCGGCGTGACCGCCACCCTTTAAAAGGAAACGCACCATGCCTGACGCCTTGGTCATTCACGCCGCCCGCGATCTGCGCATCGTCGATTTGCCATCAGACCCCCTGGGCCCTAAGCAGTTGCGGGTGGGTTTGAAAGCCGGGGGCATTTGCGGCTCAGACCTGCACTACTTCCAGCATGGGGGCTTTGGCACGGTGCGGGTCAAGCAGCCCATGGTGCTGGGCCATGAGGTCTCGGGGGTGGTGATTGAAGCGGGCTCTGAAGTCAGTGGCATCAAACCCGGTACCCGGGTGGCCATCAGCCCCAGCCGACCTTGCGGCGAGTGCGCATATTGTCAGAAGGGCCAGCACAGCCACTGTCTGAACATGCGTTTTTATGGCAGCGCCATGCCTTGGCCTCATATCCAGGGTGCGTTTCGTCAAGAGATGGTGATCGAGGCCTGGCAAGCCCATCCTGTGGCCGACAGCGTCAGCGATGCCGAAGCCGCCATGGCCGAGCCCCTGTCGGTGGCCCTGCACGCGGTCAAGCGCGCCGGTGACCTGATGGGCCTGCGCGTGCTGGTCACGGGTTGCGGCCCCATAGGTTCATTGATCGTCATAGCCGCCCGTCTGGCGGGTGCGACTCAGGTCGTGGCCACAGACGTCACCGACCAAACCTTGGCTCGCGCTCGCCAGGTGGGCGCCGACCTGACGGTGAACATGGCCACCCAAGCTGAGTCGCTAGAGCCCTTCAAGGCCAACAAAGGGGTCTTTGATGTCTTGTTCGAGGCCAGTGGCAACGCACAAGCCCTGCGCGCAGGCTTTGAAGTGCTCAAGCCACGTGGCACCATCGTGCAGGTGGGTACTGGCGGCGAAATCAGCATCCCGCTCAATGTCTTGGTGGCCAAAGAGTTTGATTTGAGGGGGTCATTTCGTTTTCACCCCGAGTTTGCATTGGCGGTAGAACTCATGAATCAGGGCCGGGTTGATGTCAAGCCTCTCATCACCCACAGCCTGCCCTATACCCGCTTCGAGGAAGCTTTTACGCTCGCCGCAGACCGCCAGCAGGCCGTCAAGGTACAAATGACTTTTGATGGATGGCCTGCCATCACACCCTAGAAGCGGTGCTTGGTTCACCCCATATCGTCCAATTCGCCACCCGTTTTTGCCATGTGCGCTGGCCACACTGACCACCAAGATGAACGGCTGCCTTGGGCACCGCTCTTTGCCCTGATTTATGCCTTTGGCCTGAGCCAGGCCTACCGCAGCGTGACCGCCATGATGGCATCGGGTTTGCAGCAAGACTTTGCCTTGTCGGCGCAAGACCTGGGTTTCTTTGCCGCCATTTTTGCCTTTACATTTGGCCTGAGCCAGTTTTTCATGGGCATCGCGCTCGACTTTTACGGTTTGCGCCGCACCTGGCTTTGGGCCTTCCCTCTGGCCATATTGGGGGCGGGCGTGTCGACGCTGGCACCGAATTTCGGCGTTTTGCTGTTGGGGCAGGGTTTGCTCGGGATAGGCTGCTCACCGGCGTTTGTGGTCTGTACATTGTTCATTGCGCGGCGTTTCCCGACGCACCGATTTGCCGCCGTATCGGGTTTGGCCATGGGCGTGGGGGGCTTGGGCTTGTTGTTGACCGGCACCCCCCTGGCCTGGGTGGTCGATGTCAGCTCATGGCGAGTCGGTTTTGCTGTGCTGACCTTGCTGTCTGGCATGGCTTGGTGGTGGGTGTATCGACAGATGCACGAAGGTTTGGCGGCCGGCGATCAACGCCCCCATAGCCTGGGTCATGCCTTGCGTGGTTTTGGAGACCTGTTGCTGTTGCCTCAGACACTGGGCATTTTGGCTTTGGCGCTGGTGAGCTACGCGTCGTTTTTGACTTTGCGCGGCCTGTGGCTGGGGCCGCTGCTCATGCATCGTCACGATTGGTCGCTGGTACAAACTGGTCACATCGCTTTGATCGTATCGGTGTTGTCCATGTTCTCACCTGCCCTGTTTGGCCATTGGGATCCGGGCCCAAACCGGCGCCGTCTATGGCTGGTTTACACCGCCTTGGCCATGGCATTGATCTTTGCGCTGATGGCTTTTGTACCCAGTGTTTGGGTGGATGTGGGGGGCATGTGCCTATTGGCTGTGATCGGCGGTACCAACATCTTGCAGTACGCCAATGTGCGATCCGCCTACAGCGCCGAAATGAGCGGACGTGCCATGTCGGTCTTTACCATGGCCATGTTCCTGGGGGTTGCACTGGTGCAGAGTTTGAGTGGTTTTGCCGCCAAGCAGGCGCAAGACATCGGGCTGGACCCTTACCTGGGGGGCTTGTTTTGCGTGGCGGCTCTATTGTTATTGGGGGGCTTGGTGTTTGGACTTTCAAACCGTCGCCACGGGGGTGGCTGGTGAACCCACCGCGCCTGGCAGTCGCAGCGGTGGGGCCGTCAGCAAAAAGCGGTTGCGCTTGTGCGCCCGCAGCCAACGGGCCAGCGGGCCCAGGTGCCAGATTTCGCCCAGGTGCACGCCCAATTTGAACAGGCAGTGCTCATGCAAGGGCATAGTGGCGCAAGGCCCGTTGCCGTGTGTGGCCGGATGCGCTTCCACTGCGTAATTATCGGCAATCAGTGCCACCAGGCCGCTGTCTGTGATCCATTGCAACAACTTGGGGTCACGACCTTCAAGGGCAGCGCCATAGCGCGCCAGAATATCGGTCGGGGGTTGCTTGTTCATCTCTAACAACACATCGGCAAAACCGGTGTGCAGACACACCATATCGCCAGATTCGACGGACACGCCGTCTTTTTTCATGATATCCATCAAAATGTCGTGATCGACGTTGGTTCGCCCTCTGCCCAGGTGTGCGTGCAGGTCGATCATCACCGCGCGACCCTGCACGCAGCGGGCTGACATGTTTTCGATGCCCAGCGCATGGGCGTGGCTGGTCGACTCCCGGGCAATATCGAGCGCCCCAAAAATGCCGGCCCCATGCGCACTGGATGGCCCGAGCACGTCCACGCCCGCACGCCAGCCGTTGTAATACACCGCTTCGGCGATGCCGTCACCATCGGCATCGAACATCGATCCCACATGGGCAAAGCTGTCCCACTGGGTGCTGTATTGCAGGTGCATCACCACCAGATCGTCACTGACCACGTCGGTGCAGTTGGGGTCGTCGGCAATCAGCCGGTAGTTCAAATTGGGCTTGCCGTTGCGCACGGTGGGTCGCAGCACAGGGGGCATGCGCCTTGGGTTGAGGACATTGCCGCCGGGGTAATCGAGCGGCAGGCTCAGGTTGAAAGTGAGTCCTTCCTTAACTTCTGCAATGCCTTCTTTCACCTTTTCCGGGGTCAGCAGATTGATGCGCCCCAGTTGATCATCAGGCCCAAAGTCGCCCCAATTCGATCCTGGGGGTCGTTGCTTCCAGCGCTTGGATGGGCTCATGGGGACTCCTGTTGTTCGCGGGTGATGGTGCGAGTTTATCCGAGGGATATACTTTGGCCATCTATCGATTGAATGGTCGAGGCAGCAGTCATCCTCGACGCACTGACTGCCAACCATGACCACAGCCCAACCCCTGTTCGTGTTCTCGCTCTTGCACGCCGAGTCGCTCGAGTGCCTGGACTTGTGCATTCGCAATTTCAAGTTGTTCGCGGCGCCGGGAGACAAGTTGCTGATCAGTTCCAGCAACCCGCAGGTCGAGGTGACCCACGTTGAAGACCCCGATATCTTTATTTTCAAGAGTGGGCCCAGATCGGCACATGGTGCCGACTTGTTGCAAAGCCATATTGAGAACTGGCGCTTTGCACAAAAAACCTTCTACAAAGGCCATGAAAACTACCTCTTCATCACCATCGCATCCAACGCCCTTTTTTATCGGGCTTATGACAAAGGGGCAGTCTTGCAATCTATGAATGTCGCTCAGGCCAAAGAGATGGGTGACATGAATGACGGGTGGCAATATGAAGCCATCCGAAAATGCGACAGCTTCATGGCCGCCTTTGGTTCGCGCTTCGTCCATTGTCAGATCGAGGGCTTTGCCACATTCGGTGTGGCATGGGGTTTGATTGAAGAAAAATTCGAAGAACTCGATTACAAAAAGCATGCATTGGAAAAACCCATCTGTCTGGAAGAAGTGCTCCCTCTGGTGGCTCTTGCAGAGTTCAAACAGCCCTCGACCCACATTTGTCAAATGAAATGGGACGACAGCAGACAGGGGCGGCGTTTTGTCACTGTCAAAGACTTGTTTGTTGAAGGGCGCCAGCTGCCACCCCACAAATGCATGTACAAATGGTTTGACCGTCGGCCTGAAACCTTGGCTTCGCGTTTGGTCACCGATGCCCGGCTCAACCATTGTTTTACAACGATGTATGACGAAATGGCCGATTGGGGCCGCAAACCCACCGTGTCTGTGGAGATGGCACGTTCATTTTTGGACAGCCTCTCAATGCCCAAATCGGTCATCGATCACGGCAGCTTTTATTTCGAGCAGGCCATTGATGCCACCCTGAATCGGAAACTCATTCGGATCAAAGACGGGTTGTCACAATCGCCTTTCATTTATTTTGAATTTTTGCCCGATGGGTTTGAAGCCCAACTGTCCATTCAGATCGAAGGCGGAAAAATAGATATCCGTTCTTCTTCAAGTACGCTGACGGTCAAGCCCAATGCCGATGCCTATATGGACCTGCGGTTTTATGCTGTGCTTTATGTCCCTATTCCCGAATATGTCGAGCAATTATTTTTGACGGATTTCGCTCACATCGATCACGGTCAAATGCGCTATGCCCGCAAGTTTGATAACCGGGAAATGATGCTCAATTTTGGGGTGCTGGAACATCAGGGGGGGTATGAAGTCATCTATGCCGATGCCAATTCATTTGGCTCAGATTGGCTGCAACCCTTTGCCTATTACGATGTATCCAAAACCCAAAACAAGGGAGTCCGTTGTTTTGGACTCCCGATCATTCCCAATACCGATTTTTCTTATGTGATGCGGGGCCGCTGAAGGACCGTGGCCCCCAAAGGGGGCTTCATTGCCTGACCAGCCTGATCACGTGGGCATTGCTTCGAGAAGACGCAAAACCAGGCGCTGCGCCAGTTTCGAAATGGATGGGCCATGCCTTGTTGGAGTCGGCTGAGTAGGGCGTAGTGCTCCAAAACCACACGGCGGGTGTGTTGGGAAATGCCGTGCTGTCTATGGCAGGGTAGTTACACCCAAACTCAACGATGCTGAGCAGCTCGCGTCGGTTGGGCAGACGCCATCTTTTTCCGTCAGAACTTGTCCAGGTGGATGCAAAACGCAATGCTTCCTCGTGGGTATAGGTCCCGGCCTGACCCAGGCATTGATCACCTGTCAAAACCTGGCCATGAGCGCAACGTGCCCATACCAAGCCTGTGTGACGATCGGTGACGGTATCGCCATTGATGGCATATCTTTGAGCGGTGTCTGTTTTGGGGCAAGCGGCGTCAGCGTTCAAACATTGCAAAACGACCAAGCCGGCGACGAGGGTGTGTTTCATGAGGTGGATTTTCATGGTCTGATGTTCATCATTTCTGGGTTGCGCTGATGCCTGAACGAACCAAGCGCAAGGGCAAAGCATTGGTGTAACGGTCTAGAGTAGAGATACCGCCTGCTGCGCCGTCATTGAAATAAACCCCCCAAGCCGAGCTGGCGTCAACCACATGGGCAGTGCTGGTCCAATAGGGTCGTGCGAAATTGCTGTTGGGGAACCAGGTGGTGTTCAAAGTGCCCGTTCCCAGATCGACCAGGGTTTCCAGTTCTTGGGCGGTGGGAATGCGCCAGTCTGAGAAGCCACACAGTTGCATGGCGTTGACCGCATTCTTGTAGCCCACAGAATTGTTGATGGCGGCAATATCGCTCTCGCTGGGGTAATGGGTGTCGCCTTTTTGCGGGGATTGTGTGCTGTCAAGGTTATGGTAAAAAAGAGAGCCTGCGCGTGCGCCGCTATTGGTTTTGCCTTCCCACATCAATCCCGTGATGTTGTCTTTGACGCACTCGGTGATGCTGTAAGTGCCCCCGGATTTAACGCCGACTTGGCTGTAACTCGGGGGGGTGACGGTTTGGCGCCATCCGTCCTGGGTGTTGGAGAAGGCAAAGACGGTGGGAGTGAAGCAAGCGGTGAGCGTATTGCTGCCAGGCACATAACATTTCTTCACACCGGTATGGGGCAGACCTATTGCCGGGCCTGGCGAACGGATGGTCAAGGTCCAGGCGGGCCCCCTTTTACCTGCACCGTTGTCATCTAGATAGGCCGCCTGAATGGTGTGAGTGCCCACAGATAAGTTGGGTTTGACATACCATTCGGTTCTTGCCGCATTGATCTTGGCGGTGTCATACAACATCCCATCGATGTAAACATTGATAAAGAAGTTTTTGTTGTAAGGATAATTGGCACCAGCCACCCCATAGATGTACGGTGTCGTGTCAGTCATCTCGCCTGGATTGGGAACGGCTTCAGTGGGATTTAAATCGTCGTTTTGAACGCTAGAGATGCTGAGTCC
>JBEBAJ010000005.1:0-24056 GCA_041158965.1 Pseudomonadota bacterium
AGCAATCCAGAAGTGCAGAGGGCCTATCTTGGCGATTAAGCTTGATATCCAAAATGTCCACGCCGGTTACGGCGCGGTTCGCGCCCTGATGGGCGTGTCTCTTGAACTCAATCAGGGCCAGACGGTGGTGCTGTTGGGTACGAACGGCAACGGCAAAAGCACGCTCATGAAATGCATCATGGGCATGGTCAAGCCTGAGTCGGGCGAGATCCGCCTGCAGATCGATGGCGTGACCCACGACCTCACCCGGATGTCCACTGAAGAGATTGTCAACCTGGGGGTGGCACTGGTGCCTGAAGGCCGTCGCCTGTTCCCCAAGCTGACGGTGGAAGAGAACCTGCTGTTGGGGGCCTTCCGGCCCTTGGCAAGGGCCCAGATTGCCACCAACCTTGAATTTGCCTTTGAGGCCTTTCCTTTGCTCAAAGAGCGACGCAAACAGCTGGCGGGCTCGATGTCGGGCGGACAGCAACAAATGCTGGCCATTGCCCGCGCCCTGATGTCGGCGCCCAAGGTGCTTTTGGTCGATGAACCTTCTGTGGGTTTGTCCCCCTTGTTGGTCTCGCAAACCATCACCAAGCTCAAAGAGCTGAAGGACAAATACCAGCTGACTGTGTTGATGGCCGAGCAAAACTTCAATCAGGCCGTCCGGATTGCCGATCACGGCTACATCATCGTTCACGGCGAGATCGTCTTCCAGGGCGATGTCGATTCGATCAAGAACAACGAAATGGTCAAGAGTTTCTATTTGGGCGTGGTCGCCCACTGATCGTTGATCGCCCCTGCGCCGATGTGGTGCGGGGGTCAAGTTTGAAAAAGGAGCGCCTTCATGAAAGCAGCGGCGTTTGATTACACCCGGGCCACCTCGGTCGAGGCAGCCATCGATCTGTTGCGCCAGCACGCAGGCTCGGCCCAGATTCTGGCCGGTGGCCAAAGCCTGATGGCCATGATGAATCTTCGCCTGGCCCAGCCGGGCACGCTGATTGATATAGGTGGCATCGAGAGCCTCAAGTCGATGTCTGTAGACGGACAGGTGCTGCGCATCGGGGCACTGGTGACCCACGATGCCATTCTGAAGTCTGAGTGGGTGGCCCGGCATGTGCCTTTGCTGGCCCAGGCGGTGCCGCATGTGGCGCACCTGGCCATACGCAATGTGGGCACCATCGGGGGCAGCCTGGCGCTGGCCGACCCGGCTGCCGAGTACCCCGCCGTGGCTTTGGCCTTGGGCGCCACCATCGTGGCGCAAGGCCCCAAAGGGCAACGGCGCATCGCCATCGGCGATTACTTCAAGGGCTTGTACCAGACGGCTTTGCAGGCCGATGAGCTATTGGTGGCGGTCGAGTTCCCGCTGGCCCAAAACGGGCAGGCGTTTCATTTTGATGAGTTGTCGCGTCGGCGTGGCGACTATGCCATGGTGGGTTTGGCCTGCGCGCTGCGCCTGCAAGGCAGCCAAGTTCAAGATGCCCGTCTGGCTTATCTGGCCATGGGCGATGGCCCGGTGCTGGCCATATCGGCCATGGCGGCCCTGCAGGGCAAATCCTTGGATGCAGCGACCATTCAGTCTGCGCAACAGGCCTTGGCCAAAGACTTGCACCCGAATGGCGACTTGCAGGCCGACCCGGCCACCAAAATTCATCTGGCCCGCGTGTTGCTGGGCCGAGCCCTCAACGCCTTGCGGAGTGCGTCATGAGCGAAAAGAAAATCACCACCACTTTCACCCTCAACGGCGCTCGGGTCGAGCGCGAAGTGCCGGTGCGCATGCACCTGGTCGATATGCTGCGCGAGGACATGGGCCTGACCGGTTCGCACCTGGGCTGTGAACACGGCGTGTGCGGCGCTTGCCAGGTCATGGTCGATGGCAAGGTCGTGCGGGGTTGTCTGACCCTGGGCGTGGCGGTCGAGGGCAAATCAGTGGACACCATCGAGGGTTTGTCTGACAGTGGCCAGCTGGCTGTGTTGCAGCAGGCCTTTTTGCAGCACAACGCTTTTCAGTGCGGGTTTTGCTCTTCGGGCATGCTGATCAGTGCCTTGGACATCGTGCGTCACCACCCCGATGCCAATCGCGATGAAATCCGCGACCTGATCTCGGGCAACTATTGCCGTTGCACCGGATACCAGGCCATCGTGGACGCCATCGAATCTGTGCTTAAAGCGCAGCGAGTGTTGCCCACCACCCAAGGAGCCGCCGCATGAACGCCCGTTCCGAACTTCCAACCAACCCGGTCGATACCCGCACCCAGGAAAAATACATCGGCACCTCGGTGCCGCGTGCCGGGGCACGCAAACTGTTGCAAGGCCGAGGCAGTTATCTGGACGATGTGCGTGTGCCTCGTTTGGCGCATGTGGTGTTTTACCGCAGCCCGCACGCCCATGCCCGGATCAAGTCTCTGGACTTGAGCCAGGCGCGTCAACAACCCGGTGTGATCGGCGCTTTCGACGGGGCAGCCATTGCCGAATACTGCACCCCCTGGGTGGGTGTGCTGGGCCACCTTAAAGGGATCAAGTCGGCGGTACAGCATGCGGTGGCCATAGACCGCGCCTGTTGGCAAGGTGAGGCAGTGGCGGCCATCGTGGCCGAGACGCGTCGCCAGGCCGAGGATGCCCTGGATCATGTGGTGGCCGAGTTCGAGCCACTGCCCGCCGTGATTGACATGCGCGCCAGTCTGAAGGGTGATGTGGTCATACATCCCGATCTGGGCGACAACATCTGCTTCACCCGCTCGCTGCAAACCGAGGGCTTTGATGAGGCGTGGGCCAAGGCCGAGGTGGTGGTCGAAAAAACCTATGACTTTGGCCGTCATACCGGCGTGACCAATGAGCCGCGCGCGATTCTGGCCGATTACAACCCGGCCGAGCATTCGCTCACCGTCTACCATGGCACGCAGGCGCCGCACATGATGCAAGACATCTTTTCGCGCCACCTCAATATTCCTGAATCGAGCGTGCGAGTGGTTTGCAAAGATGTGGGGGGCTCTTTTGGCATCAAGGTTCACGTCTATGCCGACGAGATGGCCACCGCCGCTTTGTCGGTCATGCTGCGCCGCCCGGTCAAGTTCATGGCCGACCGCATCGAGTCTTTTTTGACCGATATCCATGCCCGCGAGCACACCGCCACCGTGCGCCTGGCCTGCACAAAAGCGGGGGACATCATCGGTTTTGACCTGGATGACCTCACTGGCATTGGCCCCTATTCGGTCTACCCCCGCACCAGCGGCATTGAGGGCAATCAGGTCGTGAATCTGACCGGCGGCCCTTACAAGCACAAGCACTACCGCGCCAAACTCAATGTGGTGTTCACCAACAAAAACGTCACGTGCCAATATCGTGCGGTGGGGCACCCTATCGCCATGGCCTTGACCGAGGGCATCGTGGATGAGGCCGCCCGCGCGGTGGGCATGGACCCGTCTGAGTTCCGTCGCCGCAACCTGATTCCTGACGACGCCTACCCCTATACCTTCCCTTCCGGCACCAAGTACGAAAAGCTTTCGCACCAGCAGTGTCTGGACAAGTTGCTGCATCTGATGGACTATGAGGGCTTGCGCGCCGAACAAAAGGCGATGCGCGCCCAAGGTGTTTATCGGGGCATCGGCCTGGCAGCGATGATCGAAGTCACCAACCCGTCGCCCGCGTTTTACGGTGTCGGCGGGGCACGCATCTCGGCACAAGACGGGGCGACCGTGCGCATGGACCCGCAGGGCATGCTCAATGTGATGGTGAGTGTGACCGAGCAAGGGCAGGGCACTGAAGCGGTGTTTGCCCAAATCGCCGCTCAGTCGGTGGGTGTCTCGGTGGATCGGGTGCGCGTGATCACGGGCGACACCGGCGTGACCCCTTATGGCGGTGGTACCTGGGCCTCACGCGGTGCAGGTATTGGCGGCGAAGCCGTTTTGCAGGCCGGCAAGGTGCTCAAGGGCAACATCCTGGACATTGCTGCGGCCATCTTGTCGGCAGACAAAGCGACGCTGGATGTCATCAACAATCAGGTGGTGGACAAAATCACGGGCGAGGTCAAATTGCCGTTGAACGAGATCGGCCGAGTGGCTTATTTCCGCCCTGACACGCTGCCGATGAATTTCCAGTCTGAGTTGACCGTCACGCGCCATTACACCCCGCGCGAGTACGGCTTCACGTTCACCAACGGCATCCAAGCTTCGTATGTCGAAGTTGACCCCGAGACCGGTTTTGTGAAATTGCTCAAGCACTGGTGCGTGGAAGACTGCGGCACCGTGATCAACCCCATGCTGGTCGATGAACAAATCAGGGGCGGTGTGGTTCAGGGCATAGGCGGCGCCTTATTCGAGGAATGCCTCTACAGCGACGACGGCCAGTTGCTCAATGGCTCGATGGCCGACTACCTGGTGCCGATGGCTTCCGAGATGCCCGACATCATCGTGGGCCATGTGGAGACGCCCACGCGCGGCTCTGAGCTGGGCGCCAAGGGCGCGGGCGAAGCCGGTACGGCGGGTGCCCCCGGGGCGGTGATGAACGCCATCAATGATGCCCTGGCTCCTCTGGGCGCCAATGTCACGGCGCAGCCCTTCACCCCGCAACGCGTGCTCAAGGCCCTGGGCAAGGTCTGAGCGTGCTGCCTGGCCTTCAGGCCAGGTGCGCCACGCCGGGAATTTCCACGGCGGTTTCCCGTATCAGGTTGATCGGGTCGGTGAAGTAGCGCACCCACTCGGCCATTTCCGAGTGTGGCGGGGCAATGACGGCCCCCATTTGTTGGGCCATTTTGACGGCCAAATGGCCGACAGGCACCCGCAAGGCAGAAAACTCGCGCAAGGCCTGGGGGACATCGTCAGGATGGGCCGAGAGTTGCTCGACCATGGCCAGGGCGTCGCCCGCCGCTTTCACCACGCCTTGGCCCACATGGGGCCGGGCGACAAAGGCCGAGTCGCCGATCAGGGCCACACGGTGGAGTGCCATTTGGTCGCACCAGCCGTCGTTGATGGATTGCACCAGCACTTCCGGCGATTTCTCCACGACTTCGGCCCAAGCCGGGTGCAATATGCGACGCGCTTCGTCGCGTGCCCACTGAACCACGTCGGGCCTCAGCCATTGGGGAGGAATGCCCTCAGGGTGATGAACGCCTTTGGCGTCGGTCAGGATGTCGCGCAAACGCTCGGGGTCGGTGCGGCGGTACCAGACGATGTTGACCCCGACTTGGCCGCTGTCGGGGCTGAGCACGGCATAGCCCACCATTTGGTCGCCCGGCACCTGCTGAAAGCCAAAGCCGTCGCGGATGAACGCTTGTGCCGCCGGGGTGAGTTTGTCACGCGGGGTGAGGGCGCGCCAGGCCACATAGCCCGAGTAAGACAAGGGCGGGGCTTTGAAGAGCTTGCGCCTCACTTCCGAGCGGTGGCCATCGGCGGCCACCACCAGATCGGCCTGCAACACCCGGCCATCGGCCAGTTGGACTTGGGCTGGCTGATCGGCACTGCCATCGCTGACCGCGACCACGTTTTGGTTCAGGTGATAACGCTCGGCCGGAAAGGCTTGCAACAACACGGTGAGCAAGCGCGCCCAGGTGGTCATCTGTTGTGGCACCACCATTTCGGCCAAGATGTCTCCGCCCAGCGTATTGAAAAAACGACGGTCGGTGTCCACGCCCAGACTTTCGGGGTCAAATTGCCCCCCCGCCGCCAGCAAAGCCTTGATCAAACCCGGGTGGGTGGCGATGCCGGTGCCACGACTGACCAGAGGGACAGACGCTTTTTCAAGGATTGTCACCTCCCAGTCAGCCCGATGCAGCAAATTTCCGGCAAACAGTCCAGCCATGGAACCCCCTATGACGAGGGCTTGCTTTTGTTTCTTTTTCATGATTTAAAATCCAGATGGTGAATCAATCCAACTCAAAAAAAACCGGGGTGCGCCTTGATCCAGCCACTCGCCGACAACAGATCCTTGATGCAGCCATTGCCTATTTTGCGGAAGCAGGCTTTGGGGTTCAAACGCGTGAACTGACGCGGCGCATCGGGGTGTCGCAACCCCTGCTTTACCGCTATTTCCCCAGCAAGCAAGAGCTCATACAGGCGGTGTTTGACGCCGTGTTCATGCGCCGCTGGGACCCCAGTTGGGAGAAGCTGCTGCACGACCGATCCATCGATTTGCGCGAGCGGCTGCGGCAGTTTTATGTGCTTTATGCCAAGGCCACATACCGGCCCGAGTGGATCCGCATTTATATGTACGCCGGTTTGGCCGATATGGGGTTCAACCGCAACTACCTCACAGTGGTGCGAAAAAAACTGCTGCTGGGCATGTGCGAAGAGTTCCGCGCCGCTTTTGTGCCGCCCAAGGTGCTCAAAGACGCCCCGACCGTCACGGGTCGCGAAGTGGAGCTGGTCTGGAACCTGCACGGCAGCATGTTCTACTGGGCCGTGCGTCAGCATATTTTCGGCTCCAAGCCGGCTGGCTCGGGTTTCGAAGAACGAACAGCCGATGCGGTGGATTTGTTTTTGGCCGGGGCCCAAGTGCAATACCCGATCATTGTGGCCCAGGAGATCAAGGCCGCACTGTCCAAATCCACCTGAGTCCCCTCAGCGCTTGGGTGGCACCTGGGCGATGTACCAGTCGGCGATTTGCACCCCGGTCATCACCGCCACATCGGCTTTTGAGAGCACGTGGTCGAGCAACTTCTCGAAGCCGCCGATGCGGTGTGGCACACCGGTGATGTAGGGGTGGACGCTGATGGCCATGACCCTGGGGTTGGCCTCGCTTTCCTGCAAAAGGCGTTCGAGTTGCAGCACACCGCGGTGGTACATCTCGTCACTGCGGTGATGCTGAATGGCCATCAGCGGGATGTCGTTGAGCTCCACGGTGTAGGGCACCGATAACATGGGGCGCGGCGTGCCTTCGATCCAGGTGGGTTGGTCGTCGATCACCCAGTCGGCCACGTAATCCACGCCGGCGGCACTGAGCAAATCGATGGTTTCGTCGGTTTCGGTGAGACCAGGGCACTCCCAGCCGCGCGGTGCCTGTCCGGAGAACTGGCGAATGCTCTCGACTGTTTTGGCAATCGCTTCGGCCTGGTTGTCTACCTTGTGCGATGGCCCCTGAATCCATCCGTGTCCCATGAATTCCCAGCCTTCTTTCAGGGCGGCCTCGGCGACCTGCGGATAGCTCTGGCAAACGATGCCATTGGTGGCCAGGGTGGGAATGATGCCGCGTTGCTTGAGGGCCTGATGCAGGCGCCAAAAACCCGAGCGCATGCCGTATTCATGCCAAGACCAGTTGGCCAGATCGGGCAGGAGGCTTTGGCCCATGGGCGGCGGCAACACGGTTCGCGGCATGGCCCGCTCGATGGACCAGTGCTCGACGTTGACGATCACCCACACCAGCATGCGTTTGCCGGGCGGGGCCTTGAGCACGGGACGCTGGGGAAAGGGCACGAAGGGCACCCGGTCGCTGAGCAGTTTGTATGAGCTCATGTGGCTTTCCTTTCTGTCGTATTGTTGATCAACCGCTCAGTCTAATGCACCTTGGCCCAGGCGCAAAGTCCCTGATGGGACTTGCGGGTCTTTGTCGGGTGCAGTATGGCGCCTGGCGCCCGATGTATCCTATGGATCGATATGCAAACGGGGCGAATTCCAAATGGGCACTTTCAACCGCGACGCCAAGGGCGTTTACCTGATCACCGTCACCCCCTTCAAGGACAACGGTGATCTCGATCTGGTGAGCACCGACCGGATGGTCGACTTTTTGTTGGAGCGGGGTGTGACCGGGCTGACGGTTCTGGGCATCATGGGCGAGGCCCCCAAGCTGACCGCCGAAGAGTCGCGCACCTTTGTGCGGCAGGTGTTGCGCCGCACGCAGGGCCGGGTGCCGGTGGTGGTGGGGGCTTCTTCGGTGGGTTTTGCCCCCATGAAGGAGTTGTCGCGCAGCGTGATGGATTTGGGCGCCGACGGGGTGATGATTGCTCCTCCATCCACTGTGCGCACCGATGACCAAATCGTGGCCTATTTCGATATGGTCAATGAGACCCTGGGCCCTGACATTCCCTGGTGTCTGCAAGACCATCCGGTGGCGACCGGGGTGCAAATGTCGGCTGGGGTGATCCAACGTATTTTGAAGTCATCGCCCCAGTGCGTGATGCTCAAGCACGAAGATTGTCCGGGTTTGGCCAAACTCGGCCATCTGACGGCGGCCATGAAAAAAGGCGAGCTGCAGCGGGTGTCGGTGCTGTGCGGCAACGGTGGTGGCTTGTTCCTGCCGGAAGAGCTCAGCCGGGGTGCCGACGGGGCCATGACCGGCTTTGCCTACCCGGAGATGATGGTCGATGTGGTCAAGGCCCATGCCAATGGCGAGGTGGAACGCGCCCATGATCTGTTTGACGCCTATTTGCCTCTGGCGCGCTACGAACAACAGTCCGGGGTGGGTTTGGCGGTGCGTAAGCACCTGTTTTGGGAGCGCGGGGTTATAGCGTCGGCGGCGGTGCGCAAGCCGGGGCCGAAACTGAGTGCCGCCGATTTGGCCGATATAGAGCGCCTGGTGCGCCGTCAGACGCAACGGTTGGCCGATTTGGGCTAGATTCAATTTGCACCATTTTGGTGCAAATTGAGGTCAATGCCCAATCAGGACAGATTCGGGATGTTAGGCTTTGACAGCTCGGGAACCACTGTAAATACGAGCCACAGGCCGTTGTTTTTGCTCGTTTTCTTGGTTCATTAAAGCGCGCAGGCGATTGAACCCGGCTTTGATTTGCATGATTTCGTTGGTCAGCGGCTGAAAGCGCTTTTCGATTTCGGGTTGCTGATCAAAAGACAAGGCGACATCAGGTTTCATGGAAAACTCTCCAATCTTGACCCTTTAACGCAGTTTGTCTTGAGTTGGTGGACAAGCCAGCCGTATTTTTTTAAAAAATTTTTTCTAGGGAACTCGTTGCGTGCAAGTTTCGCAGAGCTTCCCTAGATGGTCACGCCGCCGTCGATCACCAGGGTCTGCCCGGTCATGAAGGCGCTGGCCGGGGAGGCCAGGAACACCGCCGCGCCCGCGATTTCATCGGGGGCGCCGATGCGCCGCAGCGGGGTGGTGGCGTTGCGTTCTGCCAACAGGGCCTGGTCTTCCCACAGGGCCCGGGCGAAGTCGGTTTTGATGAGCCCCGGGGCGATGCAGTTCACCCGCACATTGTGGGGGCCCAATTCGACGGCCAGGTTGCGCGCCAATTGCATGTCGGCGGCCTTGCTGATGCAATAGGCCCCGATGATGGGTGAGCCGCGCAGGCCGCCGATGGAGGAGATCAGGATGATGGAACCCGACTTGCGCTGCGTCATCTCAGGGCCAACCATGCTGACCAACCAGTGGTTGGAGACGATGTTGTTGTCCAGAATTTTGCGGAATTGCTCGTCGCTGATGCCTGCCATGGGCCCGTAATAGGGGTTGGAAGCGGCATTGCAAACCAGCACATCGATGCGGCCCCATGCCGCCCGGGTTTGGTCGATCAGGTGTTGCAACTCGGTTTTGGATGAGATGCTGGCGGCGATGGCCAAGGCACGCCCGTCACCGTGGCGGGCATTGATGGCGTCAGCCACTTCCTGGCAGGCGGCCTGTTTGCGCGAGGAGATGACCACGCGGGCCCCGTGTTCGGCCAGGCGTTCGGCGATGGCGCGGCCTATGCCGCGGGAAGAGCCGGTGACGATGGCCACCTGGCCGTTGAGGTCAAACAGTTCCATGGGACACCTGATTGGTTTTGGTTTCAGTCGCGCAGGTCACAGACACAGGCCCGACGATTTGCGACACTTTACCTACTTTTTGACAAGGCGACTGTCACGTGACGATTTTTTATGGCTGGCGCATGACTGCTGCGGCTTGCGGCATTCAGTTTCTGCTGTCTGCACTGGTCTTGCAGGCCTTTGGCCTGTACATCGCCACGCTGGGCGACGAAATGGGCTGGAGCAAGACCGCTTTGTCGGCGGCGGCGGCGTTGCAATCGGTCGAGTCTGCCGTGATCGGGCCCTTGCTGGGCTGGGTGGTTGACCGCTTTGGCAGCCCGGTGATGATCCGTTTCGGTGTGCTGATCATGGGCGTGGGCTTGTGTGGCCTGAGCCAGGTCCAGACCCTGGGACAGTTTTATGTGTGTGCGGTGGTCATGGCCATCGGCACCAGCTTTTGTGGCTACTTCCCCCTGTCGGTGGCTCTGGTGCAGTGGTTCGAGCGCCAGCGGGCCCGGGCCCTGTCGATCATGAGTTCCGGCCTGGCCTTGGGGGGCGTGGCGATTCCAGTGGTGGCCTGGGTGATGCAGACCTGGGGTTGGCGCACCGCCGCGCTGGCTTCGGGTTTGGCCGCCATTTTGGTGGGCTGGCCATTGGCCCGCGTGATGGTGCGTCGGCCTCAGGATATGGGCTTGCAGGTCGACGGGGCGTCCCATCCGCAGACGGATGTACTGTCCGCCGGGGCCGATGGGCGATGGGTATCTACTGAGCGGCGTGAATTCACGGCAGCCCAAGCCTTGCGCACATCGGCCTTCTGGTATTTGGCCGCCGGTCACGGCCTGGCCCTGGTGGTGGTCACGGCGGTCAATGTGCACGCCATCACGCACATGAAGGAAGGTTTGGGCTACACGGTGTCGCAGGCCAGTTTCATCATCATGCTCATGACCCTGGGGCAGTTGTTGGGCGTGGTGCTGGGGGCCTGGCTGGGCGATCGATATGCCAAGCGCAAAATCACCTCGATTTGCATGCTCTCACATGCCCTGGGTTTGCTGATGCTGACCTTTGCCCCCTCATTGCCCTGGCTGCTGGGCTTTGCCGTGTTTCATGGCGTGGCCTGGGGTTTGCGCGGGCCACTCATGCAAGCCATACGCGCCGATTACTTTGGCCGCCAAGCCATCGGCATGATCATGGGGCTGTCGGCCGCCATCATCGCCCTGGGGCAGGTGGCCGGCCCCTTGGTGGCGGGCGTCCTGGCCGATTGGAGTGGCGACTACCGCTGGGGCTTCACCGTGCTGGCCATCGCAGCGACTTTGGGCTCGGTGGCTTTTTGGCTGGCGCACAAGCCCACTTTACCCAGCCCGTCGCCTTGAGCCGTCTGTTAATGTATAACCAAACCAAGGAGACCAATATGTGGCATCGATTTATTCAAGGCTTGGCACTCGCACTGACTCTGGGCGCGTGCCCATTGTGGGCCGGCGCGCAGCCTTACCCCAGCAAACCGGTCAAAATTCTGGTGCCTTTTGTGGCGGGTGGCACGAGCGACATTGTGGCCCGAGCCGTGGCCCAAAAGCTCAATGAGGCGGGCTACACCACGGTGGTTGAGAACCGCCCGGGGGCGAATGGCTCGATTGCCGCCGAGGCGCTGTCGAAATCTCCCAACGACGGCTACACCCTCTTGGTCGGCTCGATTGGAACCTTTGCCATCAATATGGGCTTGTATAAAAACCCCAAGTACGATGTGCTGCGTGATTTTGACGCCGTGACGGTGGCGGTGCGCACGCCCAATGTGTTGGTTGTGCCCCCCAAATTCCCGGCCAACAATCTGAAGGAGTTCATCGATTACGCCCGCAAAAACCCGGGCAAGGTGTCGTATGGCTCTTCCGGCTCGGGGTCCAGTGACCACCTCTCGGCAGAGATGTTCAAGCTGCAAACCCAGACCTTCGGGGTGCATATTCCCTACCGGGGCGGGGCGGCGGCGCAAACCGACATCATGGCCGGCAATATCGAGGCTTCTTTTCAGAATTTCGGCACCGTGGTGCCCTATATCAAGGCGGGCCGCATGAAGGCATTGGGCGTGACCTCGCGACAACGCATGCCCCAGTTGCCCGATGTGCCCACCCTGATCGAGAGCGGCTTGAAGGACTTTGATGTCACCTCCTGGCAGGCGGTTGCCGCCCCCAAGGGGACTCCCCCTGAGGTGATCAAAAAATTGCATGCAGACATCTCGCGCGGTCTCAACTCGCCCGAGATGACGCAGCGTTTCAATGACCTGGGCTTTGAGGTGGTGACCCCATCACCGGCCGATGCGCAGGCGTTTTTCAAGGCAGAGATCGAGCGCTGGGCCACAGTGGTCAAGGCCTCGGGTGCCACCGTCGATTAAACAGCAGGAGCAACACACATGAAAGTCGGCATTGC
The DNA here is from genome assembly GCA_041158965.1 of Pseudomonadota bacterium. GTDB lineage: Bacteria > Pseudomonadota > Gammaproteobacteria > Burkholderiales > Burkholderiaceae_C > Limnohabitans. The sequence goes on from JBEBAJ010000005.1 coordinate 12,060, forward strand.
AGGGATGGGAAAAATGGGCCAGGCTGTGGCCCAGCGTTTGTTGGGTTTGGGGCACGAGGTTTGGGTCTACAACCGCAACCCGGCGCGGGCCGACGCCGTGGTGGCCCAAGGGGCAAGGCGGGTCGATCATCCGGCCGAGCTGGCTGGTGGCTGCGAGGTCGTGGTCAGTTTGCTGACCGACGCCGCTGCGGTCGAACAGGTGTACCAGGGACCGCAGGGACTGTTTTCAAACCCCAAGGCGGTGCTGATCGAGTCAAGCACCGTGGCGCCCGAGTTTCAGGCCCAGATGGCGCAGCGCGCCGTCGCTGCCGGGGCCCGCTATCTGGAATGTCCGGTCAGTGGCAGCATCGGCCCGGCCAAAGAGGGCAAGCTGATCGGTTTTGTCGGTGGCGATGCCGCCGTGGTGGCGCAGGCCCAGCCCTTGCTGGATCAGATGTGCCGCAAAGTGGTGAAGGTGGGGGCGCATGGCAATGGCGCGCGCATGAAACTGTGTGTCAACCTGCCGCTGATGGTGTATTGGCAAACCCTGGGTGAAGCCCTCACCCTGGTTCGCGGGCTGGACATCGACCCCAAAGAGCTGATCGATGTGCTGTCTGAGTCATCGGGCGGCCCCAATATGCTAAAAGTGCGCGCCCCGATGCTGATCGATGCCCTGGCGGGCAATCCCCAGAGCACGGTCACGGTCGATTTGCTCACCATGCGCAAAGACGTGCGCACCATGGTTGAGCAAGGCACCCAGCACGGCGCGACCATGCCGCTCACGAAGGCCACACTGGCCAACCTGGAAAAAGCAATCGAAGAGGGCTTGGGTCAGTCCGACTGCACCCAGTTCCCGGTCTGGGTGCGTCAGCACTGAAAGATCGCCGGTGATGAACCGGCTTCAGGTGTCGATCTTCATTTCGCGGATGATGGGCCGGAACTGGTCCATCTGACGGCGCAGCATCTCTTCCTGGGCCGCACCATTCGAGCCCACGGCCTCGGCCCCCAATTCGGCCAATCGTTTGGCCACGTCAGGGTGTCGGACGGCAGCGGCCGATTCGCGTTGCAACCTGTCGATGATGTCGCGCGGCGTTTTGGCCGGTACAAACAAACCGTTCCAACCTTCCAACTCCAAGCCCGGGAAACCCAATTCGCGCACCGTGGGCACGTCGGGCAGGGTGGCGATGCGCTTGGTGGCGGTGGTGGCCAGCGCCTTGAGTGTGCCCGCCTTGATCTCGGCCAGCGAGGACGAGAGCTGGTCACCGCCGATTTGAATGCGCCCGGCCAGCAGCTCTTGCTTGAGCGGGGCCGCGCCTTTGAATGCGATGTGCTCCATCTCGATCCTGGCCTCTTTTTTGTAGGCCTCGCCCAACACGTGCATGGCCGAACCAGGCCCGGTAGAGCCGTAGTTGTAGTTCAGTTTTTGCGAGCGCAGCAGTTGTGCCAGTTCGCGCAAGTCTTTGGCCGGTACGCTGGGGTTGGCGGTCCAGACAAAAGGCACGTAGACCGAAATCGATACCCCGGCAAAGTCGGTGTCCACGTTGAATGGCGAGCGGCCTGCCAGAGTTTGTGAGACGGAAGACATCGGGAAGGTGATGTTGTGCATCAACAATGTGTGGCCGTCAGCGGGCGATTTGGCGACTGCATCGGCGCCGATGGCCCCGCCTGCACCGCCCCGGTTGTCGACTGTCACGGGCACGCCCATGCTCTCGCCCATGCGTTGGGCGATCAGGCGGGCCACGATGTCGGTGGTGCCACCCGCCGGGAAGGGGACGATGATTTTGATGGGTTTGGAGGGAAAGCCCGATTGGGCCCGGGCGGTGCCCAAACCCACACCGATGGCGGCGGCCAGACCCAGATTGAGGTGACGACGTGAAATGCCCATGGCGACTCCTTGAAATGCCCCGATCATCGCCAAAAGTATCGTGTCGTCAATAGTGAAAACGGAAAGTGGAGAGGGAAACCTTCAGGCCAGATGACCCGCACGAGACAGCCCCAGGGCGGCAGCCAACAGGCCCAAGGCCATGCCCATGCAGCCCAGCAGGTGGGTGATCTCGCTCACGCCACGCTTTTCAAATTTCATGCGACGGCCCAAATCATCGTAGAGCCGCTTGAACTGAGTCACATCTTCGGCCCGGCGGTATTCGCCCATGGTGTTCAGTGCCACTTTGCGCAACGCATCTTCTTCCAGGCGGGTCCGGGTGCTGACGCCCTTGTCTCGCACGATGGCCCCTTGCGGGGTGCCCACGCCGATCACATTCACCCGCACCTGGTGTTTGGCGGCCAGATCGGCCATGGCGGTGAGGGTGGGGCCCATATTGCCTTCGCCGTCGGTGATCAGGATGATGGCCTTGTTGCGGCCATCCGGGGTCGGCTTATGGCGCGGGTCGAGGGGCGGATCTGTCGGGTTTTTGGCCACGGGCGGCGGTTTGGCGATGGCGCTGTTGGGGTTGGCGCGTGGCCTGCTGTCGTTGGCCTCATCGATGATTTTCTGGGCTTCGATGCCCGATTTGGGCAATAGGGTGTCAAGGGCGATCAGCACGCCAGTGCCCAGTGCCGAGCCGTTTTGCCAATTCAGATCATCGATGGCTCGCAACAAATCTTCGCGTTGCAAGGTGGGCACCTGGGCCAATGTGGCGGTGCCGCCAACGGCCACAATGCCCACCTGCAGCAGACCCGGTTTGGTGTGGATGAAGTATCGTGCGGCGTCACGCGCGGCATCGAGCCGGTTGGGCTTCACGTCATCGGCTTTCATGCTGGCCGAGACGTCAATGACGAGCATCACGGCGGCATCACGCATGGGTTGAACCACCACTGCCTGAGGGCGGGCCAGGGCGAGCAGCAACAGGCCCAAAGAGGCGGCTTCCAGCACGCGCCGTGTCAGGCTGTGTCCGGCCGGTGGCTGCCAGCCGTGGGCGAGCACGCTGGAGCCCCGATGCCGCCACCAGCGCCATCCCATCCAGAGCGGCCAAACCCACAAGGCCCAGAGCATGAAGGGCCATTTGAATTCGATGCTTCCCAAATCAGGCATGGCGTTCTTTGTGCAGACGCAATTGAACAAAGCGCAGCATGGCTGCACCGAGGTCTTCGCGGGTCGAGAGTTCAAGCCCGTCCATGCCGGCTTGGCCGATGGCCTGCACCAGCCTTTGCCTTTGGCTTTGGGCCAGTTCGGCATAGCGGCGGCGCATCCCAGGGTCCAGGCTGTCGACCCAGATCTGTTCGCCACTTTCGGCATCTTTGGCCCAGAACATGCCGGCCTCGGGCAGCTCCAGCTCCAGGGGGTCGGTCAGCCGAACCACAATGCCGTCGTGGCGATGGGCCAATTCGACCAGGGCTTTTTCCCAAGGGGCGGTGCTGAGAAAGTCGGACAACACAAAAACTTCAGCGCGACGCGGCAGGTTGCGGGCTGCCCGCCTCAGCCATTCGTCCAGCGGGCTTTGGTGCATGCCCCGCTGTGGCCTGGCCTCGCCAAGTCGCTCCAGCACATGCAGGGCATGTCTGCGTCCCACCCGGGCCGGGATGTGAACCATGCCGCCTGGGCCATCATGGTGCCAGATCATGGCGCCGATGCGGTTGCCATGCTGCATCAGCAGGCGTGACATGATGGCGACAAACCCGCGCAGCCGATCCCGTTTGCTTTGGCCTTCGCTGGCCAAATCCATCGAGCCCGACAGATCGGCCAGAAACCAGGCCTGGATTTCACGGTCCTCCAGATGCTCGCGCACATGGGCCGTGCCGGTTCGGGCGGTCACCATCCAGTCCATGTGTCGCACATCGTCGTGGGGCTGGTATTCGCGCAATTCGGCCAGGTCCAGCCCGGCCCCACGAAACAGGGTGCGGTGATTGCCTTGCAAGAGGCCATCGAGTCGGCGCAGCACCGTCCAATCGAGTCTGGACAGCCATGCGGCCAGCGGGTCGTCGGCAGGGCCGGGCGCGACCGGTGGCCGCACTGGCTCGGTGGCCTGGCGTTTAGGCCACAGACGCCACATGAGACTGTAAGCCTTGAGTGGGGGCGGGCAAGGCGGCCATCAGGCGTCGTATCAGTTCGTCGGCCTCGATGCCTTCGGCCAAGGCTTCGTAGCTCAGCACCAGCCGGTGGCGCAGCACATCGGGCACGATGTCTTGCATGTCTTGTGGCAGCGCATAGGGGCGGCCACGCAAAAAAGCCAGGGCCCGGGCGGCTTCGACCAAACCGATGGTGGCGCGCGGGCTGGCCCCGAAGCTGATCCAGCGTTCGATTTCAGCCAGGCCATGGCGAGCCGGTTGGCGCGTGGCGTGGACCAGGCGCACCGCATATTGCACCAGCGCCGGGTCGACATAGCCCTGCCGGCACAAGGTTTGCATTTGTTGCAGATCTTGGGTGCTGAGGATGCCCGCGATGGTGGCGGGCTGGCCAGTGACGCGCTGGGCGATGACGAATTCTTCCTCTTCGCTGGGGTAGCCGACCAACACTTTCATTAAAAATCGATCCACCTGGGCCTCAGGCAGGGGGTAGGTGCCTTCGGTCTCGATGGGGTTTTGGGTGGCCATGACCAAAAAGGGCGTGGGCACCCGGTGCGTCTCACCTGCCAGGGTGACCTGGCGTTCCTGCATCACTTCGAGCAAGGCGCTTTGCACTTTGGCGGGGGCGCGGTTGATTTCATCGGCCAGCAAAAGGTTGGCAAACACCGGACCCAATTGCACGCTGAATTCGGCGGTTTTTTGGTTGAACACCCGCGTGCCCACGACGTCGGAAGGCAGTAAATCAGGGGTGAACTGGATGCGCCGAAAACTGCCCTGCATGGCGCGGGCCAGGGTGTTGACCGTGAGCGTCTTGGCCAGTCCCGGGACGCCTTCGATCAGCAGGTGCCCTTGGGCCAGCAGGGCGACCAGCACTCGCTGCAAAAAAGCGTCTTGACCGACGACCACGCGTTTGACTTCGTACAAAAGCTTTTGCATGGACAGGGCCGCCTGTGAGACCTGGTCGGAGGCGCCGCTATGAGGGGATTGCCAGGAGGCGTGGGGGTCTTGCATGATGCTCCTTAAAAAAGTGGCAAACCGACGCTGGTGCCGGCGGCCTCGATGGTGGCGGCGAATCCGATGCCGATGAAGGTTCGTGCCGATGTGGGGTTCATGATGGCGGTGACGATGCCGATCACCTCGCCATTCATATTGATCAGGGGGCCACCGGAATTGCCGGGGTTGGCTGCGGCATCAAACTGGATCAGGCCTGTCATTTGCCGGTCGCCTTTTTCGTTGCGAAATTCGCGGTTCAAGCCGCTGACCACGCCGGAAGACACCGAGGGCCCCATGCCAAAGGGAAACCCGATCACCGCCACCGCATCGCCGGGCACGACCCCGCGCGAGGAGCCCAGCACGGCGGGTTGCAGGTCATCGGGTATTTTTTGCGACTTCAGAACAGCCAGATCGTTATTGGGCTGGGTGGCGATCACTTGGGCATTTGACTCGGTGCCATCGGCAAAGGTGATCTGCAAACGTTGTGCCCCCCAAACCACATGCAGGTTGGTGAGGATCATGCCCTCATCGCTGATGACTACCCCGGTGCCTACCCCCGCTTCGACCTCCTGGCCTTTGTTTTTGGGGTCAGCCGCAAAGCTTTGTACCCTCACCACCGCACCCGCCACCTGTTCCACAGCAGGGCGAGCCGGGGAGGGCCAGCCGCGCTCTTGCAGCCATCGGTCGAACATTTTTTCCATCGGCTCAGGGGGCAGCGTTGGATTTTGGGTATTCCAAAACCATGCGCTCAGCACGCTGGCCAGCAACAGCATGCCAAGGCCAGTCCAAAGCCAGCGCCTTCGGGTGAACAAGGTTTTTGGGGGTTGAGGGGGGAGGTTGGCAGGGGGTGGCGCGTCAAGGCCGGGGCGGTCCGTGGCTTCAAGCCTGACGCTGGGGCTGAATACGGACATTTTTTTCATGCCCTCCAACATAGCACAGACAAGCGTGATAAATTGCCTACATCTGGAAACCCCTATGGGCGCACGATGACTTTTTTGCAACCCGAGTGGCTCACGATTTTGTGGCTGTGGCCCTTGTTGATCGGGGCTTATGTTTTGCTGTTGCGGCGTCGCCGCCAGGCGGTGTCTTGGTCATCGATAGAGCTGATCCGTCAGGCTCAGGGCAGGGCTTCGGTGTGGCGTCGCCACTTGCCTGCCGCATTGCTGGCTTTAGCCGCTGCCTTGGCGGTGGTGGGGATGGCCCGGCCCATGGCCAAGGTGACCTTGCCGTCTGACCACATGACCCTGATCCTGGCCATGGATGTCTCGCGCAGCATGTTGGCGCAAGATGTGCCGCCCAGCCGCATCGAGGCCGCGCAGGCGGCGGCACGGCAGTTTTTGACTGAGTTGCCCGCCAACATCCGGGTCGGGCTGGTCACCTTCGCAGGCAACGCTCAGGTGGCGCAGCATGTGACTGATCGGCGCGAAGACCTGTTGGCCGCCATAGATCGCTTTCAGCTGCAACGCGCCACGGCCACGGGCAGCGGGCTGTTGCTGTCTTTGTCCACACTGCTGCCGCATGTGAAATTCGATCTTAATGACCAAGATGCGGCGGCGGCGCAAGACCGCCTGCCGGGGTCATACACCGGAGGGGCGATTGTGTTGCTCTCGGATGGTCGGCGCACCAATGGGCCGGACCCGGTTGCGGTGGCGCATCTGGCGGCGCGTCAGGGTGTGCGTGTGTTCACGGTGGCGTTTGGCACCCCCAATGGTTTCATTCCGGGCTATGAAGGCTATTCTTTCTTCACCAGGGTGGACGAAGAGGCCTTGAAGTCGGTGGCAGACATCACTGCGGGCGAGTTTTACCGCGCCGAGTCGGCCCAGGATTTGCAGAAGGTCTACCAGCACATGACCCAGCAGTTCACGCTGGAGACTCGCGAGAGCGAAATCAGCGTGCTGTGGGTGCTGGCTGCTCTGGTGCTGTCGATGTTGGCTTGGTGGCTGGCAGCCCGATGGCACGGGCTGCGCCCGTTCAGGTCATCAGACCAGCGGCTTTGATGCCGGCGGCGCAGATTTCTTCGTCTTCATCGCCGGTGCCACCGCTGGCGCCCGCCGAGCCCAAAATGCGGCCCTGTGCGTCTTTGATCAGCACGGCGCCGGGTTGGGCCAGAAATTTCCCATGGGCCGTCGCAGCCAGGCCCAGAAAGAAATTGGGGTTGTCTTTGGCGCGCTCGGCCAGGGTGCGGCTGGATACGCTGAACGCCACCGCACCGTAGGCTTTGCCCACGGCCACGTCAAAGCGCATCATGGTTGCGCCGTCTTCGCGGGCAAATGCTTTCAGGTTGCCGCTGTCGTCGAGCACCGCCACGCCCATGGGCTTGTAGCCCTTGGATTTAGAGTGTGCCAGCGCTGCGGTGATGATTTTTTGAGCTTGTTCGAGTGTAAGTGCAGACATTTCAGTGGTTTTCCATCAGAGGGGTTTCTTGAGCCAGTGGCCAATCTCTCCAATGATGCCACGGCGGAAGGCCAAAACGCAAACCACGAAGATCAGACCTTGCACAATGGTGACCCAGGAACCCAGTTCAGCCAGGTAATTTTGCATGGTGACAATGACGGCGGCGCCCACCACCGGGCCAAACAAAGTGCCCAAACCACCCACCAGTGTCATCAGGACGACTTCTCCAGACATGGTCCAATGCACATCGGTGAGCGAAGCCAACTGGAAGACCAGGGTTTTCGTGGCACCCGCCAGACCGGCCAATGTGCCTGACAAGATGAAGGCCATGTGCTTGTAGCGATCCGTGTCGTATCCCAAAGACAAAGCACGGGCTTCGTTCTCGCGGATGGCCTTGAGGACTTGTCCAAAGGGCGAGTGAACGATGCGCCATACCAGTCCAAACCCGATCAGGAAGATGGCCATCACCATGGCGTACATGGCCGACGTGTCGTTGATGTCGATGAAGCCAAACAGGGGTTTGCGGGGAATGGCCTGGATGCCGTCTTCGCCGCCAGTGAAGTTGGCCTGCAAGTAAAAGAAGAAAATCATCTGCGACAGTGCCAGCGTGATCATGGCGAAGTAAATGCCCTGGCGGCGGATGGCTAAGGCACCGGCCACCACCGACAGGGCCATGGCGCAGAGGGTGCCGAACAAAATGGCGAATTCAGGGTTCCAACCCCAGACTTTAGCGGCGTGGGCACAGGCATATGCAGCCGTGCCCATGAACATGGCGTGCCCGAAGGACAACAAACCGCCGAAGCCGATCAGCAAATTGAAGGCGCAGGCGAACAGGCCAAAACACATGACCTTCATCAAAAAAACCGGATACACCACCAAAGGGGCCAGGGCGAAAAAACCGACCATGATGGCGAACGCCACCCATAATGTGCGGTCACCGGACGAGGTAGAAGAGGCGATGGGCGTCATGGTCTTTATTTCTGGGTGCCGAACAGACCGGCCGGTTTGAGCAACAGCACGATGGCCATGATGACGAAGATGACAGTATTGGAGGCTTCGGGATAAAACACCTTGGTCAGACCTTCGATCAGACCCAAGCCAAAGCCGGTGACGATGGCGCCCATGATCGAGCCCATGCCGCCGATGACCACCACCGCAAACACGACGATGATGATGTCGACCCCCATCATGGGGCTGACCTGATAGATGGGGGCGGCCATCACGCCAGCCAAAGCGGCCAGACCAACCCCAAAGCCATAGGTGAGGGTGATCATTCTTGGCACATTGATGCCAAATGATTGCACCAGCGCCGGGTTTTCGGTGGCGGCGCGTAAATAGGCGCCAAGCTTGGTGCGCTCAATCACATACCAAGTGCTCAGGCAGATCACCAAGGAGGCCACGATGACCCAGGCACGGTATTTGGGCAAGAACATGAAGCCCAGGTTGAACGCACCGCGAAACTCTGGCGGGGCCGCGTAAGGCATGCCGGAAGACCCGTATTCGTGACGGAACATGCCTTGGATGATCAGGGCCAATCCAAAGGTCAGCAACAAGCCGTACAGGTGATCGAGCTTGTAGAGCTTGGCGAGCATGGTCCGTTCAATGAGGACGCCGGTGGCCCCAACCAAAATCGGCGCCAGCAGCAAAGCCAGCCAATAATTGATGCCTACCCATTGCAGGCTGAGGTAAGCCACGAAGGCGCCCAGCATGTACTGGGCGCCATGGGTGAAGTTGATGATGTTGAGCAAGCCGAAAATCACCGCCAGGCCCAGAGAGAGCAGGGCATAAAACGAGCCGTTGATCAGGCCAATGAGCAATTGGCCAAACAACGCTTGTGAGGGAATGCCGAAAATTTCCATGGCGGTGGGATTCGCTTTATTTCTTGATCAGTGGGCAATCGCCTTCGTTGAGGGGGCGGAAGGCCTGTTCGGCCGGAATGGTGGCGCGCAGCTTGTAATAGTCCCAGGGATACTTGGACTCAGAGGGTTTTTTCACCTCGAACAAGTAGGCGTTGTGCAGTTTGCGGCCATCCTGACGGATGGTGCCCTTGCCGAACAAAGGATCGTCAGTGGGCAATTCTTTCATTTTGGCCGTGACTTTGGTGCCATCGTCGGTTTTACCGGCATCGATCGCCTTGAGGTAATGCATGATGACGGCATAGACACCGGCATTGACCATTGAAGGATGCTTGCCGTTGTTGGCAGCGGCAAAGCGCTTGGACCAGGCACGGGTCTGGTCGTTGAGGTCCCAGTAGAAGGTCTCGGTCAGGATCAAGCCCTGGGCAGTTTGCAAGCCCAAGGAGTGGATGTCAGTGAGAAAGACCAGCAGTCCGGCCAGGTTCTGGCCGCCTTTGGTGATACCGAACTCTGAGGCTTGCTTGATGGAATTGATGGTGTCGCCACCCGCATTGGCCAAGCCGACGATCTTTGCTTTGGAGGCCTGGGCTTGCAACAGGAAGGACGAGAAGTCTTGGGTGGACAGGGGGTGGCGCACTCGACCCAGCACCTTGCCCCCGTTTTTGGTGACCACCGCTTCGGTGTCGCGCTCAAGCGCATGACCGAAGGCATAGTCGGCGGTGAGGAAGAACCAGCTGTCGCCACCGGTTTGCACCACCGCTTTGCCGGTGCCGTTGGCCAGCATCCAGGTGTCATAGAGCCAGTGGATGGTGTTAGGGGTACAGGCTTTGCCGGTCAGGTCGGCGCTGGCCGCGCCCGTATTGAGGTGAATTTTGCCTTTTTCTTTGGCCACCTGGTTGATGGCCAGTGCCACGGATGAGGTGGGCACGTCGACGATGGCATCGACCTGGTCGGTGTCAAACCACTTGCGGGCGATGTTTGAGCCGACATCGGGCTTGTTCTGGTGGTCGGCACCGATCACTTCCACTTTCAATTTGCTGCCGGTGGCCTTGATGTAGTCCTCCACGGCGGCGCGCGCAGCCCAAAGTGAGGAGGGGCCACTGATGTCGGCATAGAGGCCCGACATGTCGTTGAGCACGCCGATTTTGACCACGCCGTCGGAAATCTGGGCCTGGGCGCTGGTGGCCATGGCACAGGCGGCAGCGATGCTGAGTAGTTTGCGTTTCATGTGAGATGCTCCTCTGTAGTGATGTTGCTTTAGACGCCAAGAAATTCGTGCAGCATGTCCATGCGCTCGGACAACTGGTCGCGATGAAAGGTTTCCACCATCTGCCCGTGCTCCACCACATAAAAGCGGTCGGCCAGGGGGGCGGCGAAGCGGAAGTTTTGTTCGACCATGACGATGGTGAAACCTTGGGTTTTGAGCGATTGGATCATCCGGGCCAAGGCCTGGACGATGACCGGGGCCAGGCCTTCTGAGATCTCGTCCAGCAACAACAAGCGGGCACCGGTGCGCAAAATGCGGGCCACCGCCAACATCTGTTGTTCGCCGCCTGAGAGTCGGGTGCCGGGACTGAGACGCCGCTCGTAGAGGTTGGGGAACATCTCGTAAATTTCATCCAAGGTCATGCCGCCAGGCGACAGCTCAGGGGGCAGAAGCAGATTTTCCTCGCAACTGAGACTGGCGAAAATGCCCCGCTCCTCGGGGCAGTACCCCAAACCCAGACGGGCGATCTGGTGCGGGGCCCAGCCCACTGTTTCCTGGCCCATGATCTGGATCGAACCTGCGCGTTTTCCCACCAATCCCATGATCGATTTGATGGTGGTGGTCCGGCCCGCGCCATTTCGACCTAATAGGGTTACCACCTCGCCTTCGTTGACGTGCATGTTCACGCCATGAAGGATGTGGGACTCGCCGTAGTAGGCGTGTAAATCAGTGATGCGCAGCATTTCAGCCATGGGCACCCTCCAGCTCGGTGGCTGCGCTGCCCATGTAGGCCTCTAGCACTTGGGGGTTGGTGGAGACCTGGGCGTAAGGCCCTTCGGCGATGACCTGGCCGCGTTGCAGCACGCTGATGGTGTCGGCGATGCTGGCGACCACATTCATATTGTGTTCCACCATCAAAATGGTGCGATTGGCGCTGACTTTTTTGATGAGTTGAGTGACCCGGTCGACATCTTCATGGCCCATGCCCTGGGTGGGCTCATCGAGCAACATCAACTCGGGTTCGGTGGCCAGGGTGGTGGCGATTTCCAGCGCACGTTTGCGACCGTAGGCCAATTCGACCGCCAGTGTGCCCGCGTAGTCTTGCAGGTCGACGGTTTCCAGCAATTCGAGCGCCCGTGCATCGAGCCGATTCAGGATTTTTTCTGAGCGCCAGAAATGGAACGATTGGCCGCTGGCACGTTGCAAAGCGATGCGCACGTTCTCCAGCACGCTCAGATGCGGGAAGGTGGCAGAAATCTGGAACGAGCGCACGATGCCACGCCGTGCCGTCTGGGCCGGTTTTTCGTGGGTGATGTCCACCCCGTTGAAGTGGATCTGGCCCCGGGTGGGAGGCAGGAACTTGGTCAATAAATTAAAGACGGTGGTCTTGCCTGCGCCATTGGGGCCGATCAGGGCATGGATGTCGCCACGCTTGACTTGCAATGAAACGCCGTTGACCGCCACAAAGCCTTTGAACTCTTTGACAAGGTGATCGGTTTTCAGGATGATGGGGTCTGCGGCCATGGCATGCATTGCAAAGGTGACACGCCTTTCAGAATATCATGT
>JBEBAJ010000006.1:0-23845 GCA_041158965.1 Pseudomonadota bacterium
CACCCCCATGCTGGGCAACATTTTCCAGCCGGCCCCGCCGGTCATGATGTTCAGCGGCTCAACGCCACAGTGTTGCCGCACATGCTGCACCATGCGCTCGACCGCGCCGGCAATGGCGTAGGTGCCGCCGCTGGTCAACGCATCGCTGGTGTTGGTTGGAAAAGGCCTCACCTCGCCAGTGGGCACGCGCAGACCGGCGGTGCCTGACTCCAGCGCCCGCAGCATGATGCCGTGCCCCGGCAAAATCAATCCGCCCAGAAAATGCCCGCGCTCATCAACGGCCTCGACCGTCACGGCGGTGCCCACCATCACCAGCACCAGCGGTTTGGGGGCGCGGCCTTCACACAAGCGGCGCATGCGGGCATAAGCCCCGATCATGGCCACCCAGCGGTCAGCGCCCAACCGGGTGGGGTGGTCATAGCCATTGGTGACACCGGCCTCGGCGGCACTGGGCACCACCCAGCGCGCCGGGATGTCCCACAGCTCCATCTGTTCCTCCACCCGGCGGCGTATCGCTTCGCCCGCCACCACGCAGCCCAGCATGTGATCGGGTTGGGGCAGCTGTTTCCATTCCTGCTCGGCCAATTGATCGATGTTCTCCAAAAACACAGCCCCGCTTTGCAACAGCGCCGCGCCCGGTTCGGCTCGATCGTACAGGCCCCACTTCAAACGGGTGTTGCCGACATCCAGTGCCAAAAAACTCATGACGGCATTATGCCCCCAGCGTGGGACGCAGCGTGGGCCGGGTGGCCTCAAAAGCCCGGGCGGCGCGCAGCACCAGGGCGTCGCCAAACATCGGGCCCACCAGTTGCATGCCCATGGGCAAACCGTCGCGCGTCAGGCCGCAGGGCACCGTGATGGCCGGTTGCTGCGTCAGGTTAAAGGGGTAGCTGAACGGGGTCCAGCCCAACATGGCCTGGTCGGTCATGTCGACCGTGCCCGGCGGGCGCACCTCAAAGGCAGGAATCGCCACGCTGGGCGTCAGCAACAAGTCGTAGCGGGTCATGAATTGGCGCATGTGCGAGCCCAGCAAGCCACGGCGCTGCGTCAGGGCATGGATGGCGCTGGCATCCAGTTTTTCACCCATCAGGGCCTGCGCCCGAAAATCCGGGTCGGCCACCGCCTGTTGTGGGGGGCTCAGCGCACGCCACACCTGCCATGCCCCGGCAAACCACAGCCCGGTGGTGATCTCCAGCGGGTCCTCAAACCCCGGGTCGACGGCCTCTACCACCGCCCCCAAGTCTTGCAGGGTGCGTGCCACGCCATCCAGCGCGCTGGCGATGTCGGGGTCGATGTGTCGCGCATAACCCAGGGTCGCCGAGTACGCCACCCGCAAACCGCGCAGCCCGTCTTGCAAGCCCACGGTGTAGTCGCTGGGGTCGGGGGGCAGGGCGGTCCAGTCGCGCGCATCGGGTTGCTTCATCACCTGCAGCATCAGCGCCGCATCAGCCACCGTCATCGCATGCGGCCCCAGATGCGCCACCGAGCCAAACGGCGACAGCGGATAGGCCGGAACCCGGCCAAAACTGGGCTTCATGCCCACATTGCCGCAAAAAGCCGCCGGAATGCGCACACTGCCCGCCCCATCGGTGCCGATGGCCAAAGGCCCCAGGCCGGCAGCCACGGCTGCCGCCGCCCCGCCCGAAGAACCGCCCGGGGTGCGCTGACGATTCCACGGGTTGCGGCTCAGACCGGTCAGGGGTGAATTGGTCTCGCCTTTGCAGCCGAATTCAGGGGTGGTCGTTTTGCCCAGCAAAACCGCACCGGCCTCGCGCAGGCGGGCCACGGCAGGCGCATCGATGTCCCACACTTGCTCGGGCGACACCGCCCGACTGCCGCGCAGCGTGGGCCAGCCCTTGGTGAGGATCAGGTCTTTGACCGATACCGGTATGCCATCCAGCGCGCCGACTGGCTCCCCGCGCTGGCGATGCGCCTGCCAGCGCACTTCGCTGGCCTGCGCCGACGCCATGGCCTGGGCCTCATCCACCAGGCAAAAGGCCAGCAGACCCGGGTTCAGCCGCGCGATGCGTGACAACACCGCATGCGTGACCTCCACCGGCGAGGTGGCCCCGCTGCGGTACATCGAGAGCAATTCCTGGGCCGTGCACTGTGTCAAGTCCATGGCAGATCTCCTTGTCTAGGGTCGGGTTCGGGTGTGTGGGCTGAGGTGCCGCCAGGGCAATTCGCCCGGGTCTGCCGCCATCGGGCCCGTGGCCTGGGCCACCAGCACATGGCTGGCATGGGGTTCAAAATCAGCCCGGAAATGCACCGAGCTCTTGACCACGATCAGCCGCATGGCCTCGGGTTGAATACCGACCATGCGCAACAACTCGCGGTCCAGCATTTGTTTTTTGCCGCTGGTCACGGCCACCAACACGCCATCCCTCTCCAGACAGGCGCTGGGGCCCAGCTGCACCGTCAGGCCGCCCATCATGGGCCCCTTGAGCAGGCAACGGCCATCGCTGACCGCACGCACGGTGTAGCGCCCGCGCAGCGGCGGGTCGCTCTGTCCGGTGTGTGTGGCCACCGATCGCCCCAAAGCCAGGTCGATCTGCGCCCCGACCCCGGCGGCACAGGCCCGGGCCGCACTATCGGGGTCATACATCAGGCCCAAAGCCACCTGCCCAGGGTAACGCCGCCCCGCCCCTTGCTGCAGCAAGGCGTGCAACATGCCCGTGGTGTTGCTGTCGCCGCCTGCGCCGGGGTTGTCCTGTGTGTCGGCCACAATCACCGGCCGCGCCGACTGCTCGGCCAGGGCCAGCGCCTTCACCACCGCCTCGGCTGGCGGGTACAGCTCTTGCCGCCACTGCTGCGCTGGCGCAGCCAGCGCATGCAGGGCGTCGGTGGCGGCCTGCGCGATCGCGTCGCTGGGGCCATAGCCCCACAACACGGGGCCGCACTCCTCGATGTCGGCGGCCGGAAAACCCATGCAAAAACTCAGCATGCTGCCATGCGTGCGGTCCAGTTCCACCATGCGCTGGTAGATGGTGCGTGCGGGCTCCATCTGGGTGCACATGGCATTGAGCGGAATCAAATACGGCAGCCGATGCACTTGCAGCGCTTCGCGCCGCCCCAAGGCCAGGCGGCGCTGCAACAGCTCGGCGGCCAGTGCGCCGGTGGCGGCCATGTCCACATGCGGGTAAGTTCGATAAGACACCAGCGCATCGGCCTGGGCCAGCATGCGGCGCGTCACATTGGCATGCAAATCAAGGCTCGCCACCAGTGGCCGGTGCGGCCCGATGCACTCGCGCACCCGCGACAGCAACTCGCCTTCGGTGTCGTCGCAATGCTCGGCCACCGCCGCCCCGTGCAGATCGAGGTAGACGCCATCCAGCCCGCCATGCGCCAGCGCCGCGCGGACATCCTCCATGATGGCTGCGCTGATCCGCTCAAAAGCGTCGCGGGTGACATGGGCAGAAGGGATGGCACCGGCCCAGGCCGAAGGAATCAATTGCCAGCCGCGCGCTCGCGCCTCATCCATGAACCCGCCCACCGGGATGTTCACCCCGCTCAACTGGTCTTGCATGGCGCGCCCGCGCACAAAAGCCGGGAATGAATCGCCCCGGTTGAAAGCGGCCCAGTCGGCCGGACTGGGGGCAAAGGTATTGGTTTCGTGCTGGTAGCCAGCCATCAAAATTCGGGTCACACAAACTCCAGTCCGGCCGGTGCGCTGGCAAAGAGGCGTTGGGTATAGGGGTGTTGGGGGTGGGCGTACAAGGGGGCCGTCAGCCCTTCCTCCACGATCTGCCCCTGATGCATCACGATCACCCGGTCGCACAATTGCGCCGCCACCCGCAGGTCATGGGTGATGAACAAGAGGCCCAGACCCAATTGCTGCTGGATGTCGCGCAACAGCGTCAGGATTTGCGCCTGCACCGAGACATCCAGCGCACTGACCGCCTCATCCGCAATCAGCACCTTGGGGTGGCAAACCAGCGCCCGGGCCAGGGCGATGCGCTGGCGCTGGCCGCCGCTGAATTGGTGTGGATAGCGGTGCAGGGCGCTGTCCGGCAGCTGAACCCGGCCCAACATCTCTTTGGCACGCGCCAGGGCCTGTTCGCCTGTCAGGCCAAAATTCATGGCACCTTCCATCAGCGACTGCCCCACAGTGCGTCTGGGGTTGAGCGAACGGTTGGGGTCTTGAAACACCACTTGCACCCGATCGCGCAGCGGCCGCAACGCCCGCTCACTCATGGCGGCCACCGGCGCTTCGCCCCAATAGATTTCGCCGCTGCTGGGCTCAAGCAGTCTGATCAGGCAACGCGCCAGCGTGCTCTTGCCGCTGCCCGACTCGCCCACCACCCCCACCGTCTCGCCCGAGTGCAGCGACACGCTGGCAGACTTCAGCGCCTCGTGCGTCCAGGCCCGCCCCTTCCAGTCGCGGCTGATGTAGGTCTTGCACACCGCTTGGGCCTGCAACACCATCTCTGCGGTGTGGCCGCTGCGCGCCGCTGCGGGCCGCATGCCCGGCACGGCGGCGAGCAAGTTGCGCGTGTAGTCGGCGCTTGGCTCGCGCAAGACCTGGCGTTTCGGGCCCGACTCGACACATCGGCCCTGGTGCATCACCAGCACCTCGTCCGCAATGTCGGCCACCACGCCCATGTCGTGGGTGATGAACAGCACGGCGCTGCCCTGTTCGCGTTGCAAAGTCTGAATCAGGGCCAGAATCTCTTTTTGGGTGGTCACATCCAGCGCCGTGGTGGGTTCATCGCAAATCAGCAAAGCCGGTTGCAAGAGCATGGCCATGGCGATCACGATGCGCTGGCGCTGCCCGCCGCTGAGTTGGTGAGGAAAGCTGCGCGCCGCCCTCTGCGGGTCCGGCAACCTCACCCGCTCCAGCATCGACAGCACCTGCTCGCGCCGCTGGGCCGGGTCCATGGGGGTGTGCGCGCACAGCAATTCGTCGAGTTGGTCGCCACAGCTCATCACCGGGTTGAGCGCCGTCATCGGCTCCTGGAACACCATGCCCATGGCCTGACCGCGCAGCTCTCGCATGCGCGCCGGGCCAGCCGCCAGCAGGTTCTCGCCGCGCAGCTCGATCTGGCCCCGGCGCACATCCAGCCCCCGGGCCAACAGCCCCATCACCGCCGTCGCCATCACCGACTTGCCGCTGCCCGACTCACCGACCACGCACAAGGTTTGGCCGGCCTCAATCGACAGGCTCACCCCGTCCACCGCCCATTCGCGCTCTGCGCCAGCGGGCAGGGCGACGCCCAGCTCATGGATGCGCAAAACGCTCATGACCGGCCCCGCTGGGCAAATTTGGGGTCCAACACATCGCGCAGCCCATCGCCCAGCAAATTGATGGCCAGCACGGTCGGGATCAAAAACATCGCAGGCCACAACACCTGCCCCGGGTACAGGCTGAACTGCACTCGCCCTTCGGCCATGATGTTGCCCCAGGTCGGGATGTCGGCGGGCAGGCCCAGGCCCAGAAAACTCAGCACCGCTTCGGTCAGCACCGCCGCAGCGGCCACAAACGTTCCCTGCACCAGCAACGGGGCCATGGCATTGGGCAGGATGTGTCGCCACAAAATCAACGGGGTCGGGGTGGCCAGCGCCCGCGCGGCCTCGACAAACGGCTCTTCCCGCAGGCTCAGCACCAGCGAGCGCACCAGTCGGGTGACGCGCGGCACTTCCGGTATCGCGATGGCCACCACCACCGTGCTCACATGCGCCCCCAGGGCCGCCACCAGCGCAATGGCCAGCAGCACCGCAGGAATCGCCATCAAACCATCCATGACCCGCATCAGCACCGCATCCACGCGCCTGAAATAACCCGCCAACATGCCCAGCAAGCCACCCATGCACAAGGCCAGCGCCGCCGTGCCTGCCCCCACCAGCAAAGACACCCTGGCACCATAAATCACCCGGCTGTACATATCGCGCCCGAAGCTGTCTGTGCCCAGCCAGAAGGTGTGCTCCACCGTGCGGCCATCGGTCAGCGCAAAGGGCCCGCTGCTCAGCGCGGGTTGATTGATGTAGTTCGAGTCCATGGTGCCCGGCTCCACCGTGCCCAGCCAGGGCGCGGCCAGGGCCAGCAACAGCATCAGGCCCAGCACCCACGTGCCAAAGCGCACGGCGCCGTTGGCCCACAAGCGTTGTCTCAGGTCAGTGCGGGGGTCCATGGGGGCTCAGTATCGGATGCGCGGGTCTAACCACAAGTAACTCAGATCCACACACAAATTGACCCCGACATAGCTGACCGAAAAAAACAGCACCAGCCCCTGAATCACGGGGAAATCGCGGTTCAAGACCGCATCCACCGTGAGCGACCCCAAGCCGGGAATGGCAAACACGGTTTCGGTCACCACCACTCCGCCGATCAGCAAAGCCACCCCGATGCCTATCACCGTCACGATGGGCACCGCCGCATGTGCCAGTGCATGACGCCACAAAATTCGCGCTTCACTCAGACCTTTCGCGCGCGCCGTGCGGATGTGGTCTTCGGTCAACGACTCCGACACGCTGGCGCGGGTCACCCGGGCAATCAGCCCGGTGTAAATCAGGCCCAGGGCCACCCAGGGCAGCAGCAATTGGCGCATCCAGTCCCACACACCGCCCGCCGAAGCCCCCCATAAAGGTTTGTAGCCTTGCACCGGCAGCCACTGCAGCTGTATCGAAAACACATAAATCAGCACATAGCCAATCACAAAGGCCGGTACCGAATAGCCCAGCACAGAAAACCCCGAAATCCAGCGGTCCAGGGTGCCCCCCAGTCGCCAGGCCGCCAGCGTGCCCAAGGGCAATGCCAGCATCACCGCCAGACAGGCAGCCCCCAGCGCCAGCGACAGGGTAGGGCCGATGCGCTCGGCAATCAGCCCGCTGACGGGCTTGTTGAGGTAGTACGAATAACCCAGGTCACCTTGCACCACTTTGGCCAACCAGATGCCGTACTGCACCGGCAGGCTTTGCGTCAGGCCCAACTCCTGGCGGATCTTGTCGATGTCCTGCGCTGTGGCATTGTTCCCGGCGATCACCGCCGCCGGGTCGCCCGGTGCCAGACGCAAGATCAAAAAAACCACCAGCGAGACCACCAGCAAGACGGGCAGCAATGCCCCCAGGCGGCGTGCAATGAAAGCAAGCATCGGTTCAGTTCGGCGCGATCAGTCTTTGCGCATGTTCCACATCAAAGGGATGCCAGGGGTTTTGAGTATGCCGCTCACATTGCTGCGCATGGCCGTCGGTTGCTGGTACTGGCCCAGCGGGGCATGGGTGGCGGTCTCCATCGCCACAGTCTGGATCTCACTGGCGATGCGCTTTTTCTCGGCGCTGCTGCTGGCGCGGGCAAACTGCGCTTTCAGGGTCTCCAGCCGGGGCTCGTTTTGCCAGCCAAACCAGCCGTTGTCGCCTTTGGCGTTCAGCATGGCCATGGTCAATGGGCTGGAGATGTCGCCCGCCGTCCAGGCGGTCAGAAACAAATGCCAGCCCCCTTGCGTGGGCGCATCCTTTTTGGCGCGGCGGGCCACCAGCGAGGCCCAATCCATCTGCTGGAAATCGACCTTGAAACCGGCTGCCTCCAGCTGCTGTTTGGCCACCAGCGGAATCTTGGCGATCGAGGCCAGGTCGGTGGGGCGCATCAGCACAATGGGCGTGCCATCGTAACCCGCTTCCTTCAGCATTTCACGCGCTTTGGCGGGGTTGGCCACCGCAGTGAAATAGCCGGTGTTCTCGTCGCCATATGTCGTGCCACAGGGGTAGATGCTGCGGCACACCCGGGTCAGCTCGGGCACCCCGACCTGGGTGTTGAGGTAAGCCTGCTGGCCAATCGCCACCATCGCGGCTTGCCGGATTTTGGGGTTGTTGAATGGCGCATGCAGGTGGTTAAAGCGCATGATGAACTGCAAGCCGGCAGGAGAGAAATCATCGACCTTGATGCCTTCGGTTTTCTTCAGCGTCTCGTATTGCTCAAAGCTGGGTTGTTCAACCATGTCCACTTCGCCCGCCTTCAGCGCATTGAACTGGGTTTGCGGGTCGCGCAAAATGACCCACTCCACACGGTCAAAGTTCACCGTTCTGCCACCAGCCACAGCGCTGCTGGGCTCGCTGCGCGATTTGTATTTGGGGTTGCGCACATACACCGCCAGCGCGCCGGGCTTGAACTCATCGGCTTTGAAGATGAACGGCCCCGAGCCGATGTGCTCTTTGATCTGCTCGCTGCCGGGGGTGGCCGCGATGCGCGCGGGCATGATAAAAGGCACATTCGAAGAAGCCTTGCCCAAGGCGTCGAGCACGATGCCGCAGGGCTCTTTCAGCACCATGCGAAATGTCTGGCTGTCGGGGGTCTCGTACTGATCGATGAAACTGGCCAATATCCCGCCCATCGCATCGCGTGTGGCCCAACGCTTCAAAGAGGCCACCACGTCTTCGCTGGTCACGGGCTTGCCGTCATGAAACTCGAGGCCGCTGCGCAGTTTGAACGTCCAGGTTTTGCCATCGCGCGACGTCTCGTAGCTGTCCACCATCTGCGGCCTGATTTGCCCTTGTGCGTCTTCCGAGAACAAGGTGTCGTAAATCATGTAGGCATGATTGCGCGTCACATAAGCCGTGGTCCAGATGGGGTCGAGCACGGCCAGATTGGCGTGCGGTACAAAGCGCAATACCTTCTGTGAGGCCGTTTGGGCGTTGACGGGGTTCCAACAGGCCGCGCCCAAAGTCAGGGCGGTCCAGGCGGCCAAGGCGATGCGTCGCTTCATTTCAAGATCTCCTCATCAGGGTGAAGTCTTGCCGGCAGCACAACATCAAGGCATCAACTCACCCAGCGCCACTGGCACAATGCCTATTTAATGTGAAATCAGGAGCCATGCCCATGGTATTTACCCAAATGTCTGCACAAGCCCTGAGCCAGGCCATCCACCGGCGCACCCTATCGTGCCGCGAGGTCATGCAGGCTTGTCTGGCGCAGGTGGCTTTGCACAACCCCGCCCATCTGGCCATCGTCAGCTTGCAAGATGCCGACCATCTCTTGCGCCAGGCCGATGAACGCGATGCCATGTTGGCGCGCGGCCAGTCCATGGGCTGGATGCACGGCTTGCCCATTGCCATCAAAGACCTCGCGGCCACCGCCGGTATACCCACCACGCTGGGCTCACCCCTCATGCGCGATCATGTGCCCACCGAAGACGCCGCCATGGTCGCCCGAATTCGCCGTGCCGGCGCCATCCTCATCGGCAAGACCAATGTGCCCGAGTTCGGCCTGGGCTCGCACAGCTTCAATGAAGTGTTTGGCACCACCGCCAATGCCTACGACACCCGCCTGAGCGCCGGAGGCAGCAGCGGCGGTGCCGCTGTGGCCCTGGCCTTGCGGATGTTGCCGGTGGCCGACGGCTCTGACTTTATGGGCAGTCTGCGCAACCCGGCGGGCTGGAACAATCTATTTGGCATGCGCCCCTCGCAAGGCCGTGTGCCCGGTGTCCCTGCACAAGATGTCTATGTGTCACAAATGCCCACCGATGGCCCCATGGGTCGCCATGTCGCCGACCTCGCCTTGTTGCTCTCGACCCAGGCCGGGCCCGACCCGCGTGCGCCCTTGTCCCTCAGCGCCGACCCCAGTGTCTTTGCGAATGACCTCTACTTGGATGTGTCGGGCCAGCGCGTGGGCTGGTTGGGCGATCTGGACGGCTATTTGCCCACCGAGGTTGGCGTGCTCGATGCCTGCCAGGCGGGCCTGGGTCGCTTGCAGCAAATCGGCTGTGTGGTGGACCCCGCCCGTTTGAACACCCCGCCCGAACAAGTCTGGGAAACCTGGCTGATGTGGCGCAAGGTGCTGGTGGCGGCCCGCATCGCCCCTTACGTTCAAACCCCGCAGCGCCGATCCTTGGTCAAGCCCGAGGCCCAGTGGGAATACGACCAGGGCCAGGGCATCAGCGCCAGCCAGTTCATGCAGGCCAGCATCGAGCGCAGCGCGTTTTACCAGGGCATGCTCAAACTCTTTGAGCAGTTTGATGTGCTGGCATTGCCCAGCGCACAAGTCTGGCCTTTTGACAAAACCCTGCGCTGGCCCCGAGAGATCCAAACCGCCCGTGGCTCCGTGGCCATGGACACCTACCACCGCTGGATGGAAGTGGTCATCTACGCCACCCTCGCAGGCTTGCCCAGCATCAGTGTGCCCACCGGTTTCGGCCCCAACGGCTTGCCCATGGGCTTGCAACTCATCGGCAAACCCCAGGGTGACTTTGCCCTGTTGCAATTGGCGCACATGTACGAGCAGGCCATCGGCGACTGGTTGGCCGTATTGCCCCCGGCGCTAAACCAGCCATGACCGATCGAGCCGCACAACTGCGGGTCTGCCCATGGGTGGCCGTATGGTGTATCGCGGCCCTCTTCTGCGCACGCACCGCCATGGCGCAAACGCCAGCACCAACAACAGCGCAAACAACAGCGCAAACGCCAGTCTTTCACCCCGAACCCCGGGCCTTGGACTTTGCCAAAAATTTCTCTGACCATTGCATTGCGCAAAAAGAGAACCTGCCGTCGTTGCGCGCGCACATCAGCCGCCGTTGGCGCACCATGCCGCCGGCCCAGGCCAGCGCTTTTCTGAGTGGCCTGCGCGGCGACGCCTGGTATGTGCCCTCTATTGAAAACGAGGGCAATATGGTGCTGAGCATGGATGCCCCGGTCACCTTTTGCGCTTTGTTTGCCCGCCGGGCCGCCTGGGCCGACACCGAAACACTCTTTCAGTGGATGCTGCAAGCGCCAGAGCTGCCCTATACCGCCGAAAAAATCGATGACATCTGGAGTGGCGAGGGGCACCACAAGCGCCATACCGTCACCTACCTCTGGTCGCGCCCGCAAGGCCCACACCGACTCATCATCACCCTCACCACCTCAGAGTCCGACATCGCCAGCATCCAGGCCCTGGCTTCGGTCAGGTTGCTGCCTCCTTAAGCCTGCCTTGCCCAAAAAAATCATACTTTTGTTAGGTTTTATTATTGTAAATTCACTGTATAGTAGTATTAAAATACCCAAAAAGCCATCCCTCTGACGGGATGACCCCTTGATGCGGGCTTCGGCCCGGCTTGAGCGGGTCAGTGGCGGCGCGATCACCTCAATCATGCGAAGGGAGTCTTATGGATCAGTATCTCGAACCCGAAAAGTTCAAGTTGTGGACGCGTTGGACTCAGGGCTTGTACATCATGTATGGCCTGGCATTGCTCACCTTCGGGCTCACCGCCATCGTGGCTGTCTTCATCAACTACATCAAAAATCACAGCGTCGCAGGGACGATTTTTGAAAGCCATTTCCAGTGGCAAATACGCACCTTCTGGGTCAGCCTCCTGGGCCTGATCACAGGCGTGGTTTCCCTCTTTTTTCTGGTGGGGCAACTCATCTTGCTGGGCACCGTGGTTTGGGTGCTCTACCGGGTGGGTTGGGGCTGGTATCGTTTGCAGAAAAAAAAGCCCATGTACGGTTGATCGGCGCTCGGTCCGAGCCCGCCGTCTAAAATTCACCCCACAGGCGGTTGCGCCGCGTTAAAGAAAGTGGCATGACCCGATTCACGATAAATCACTTGGCCCAATTCCACATGGCATGGCGCTTTGCCGGGCTTCCCCTGCATGGCTAACCCCGTCGCCCTGTCTGGCCTCTGGCCTTTTCTGAAACCTTATCGCTGGCCGCTGGTGCTTGCCGGGGTGTTTTTATTGCTGGCCGCCGCCGCCACCCTGGCGTTTCCGTGGGCCTTGCGTCACCTCATCGACGACCAGTTGGCAGCGGGCGAGCCCACCGCCGAACTGGGGGTCGGCTTTTTGCGACTCTTTGGCGTGGCCTTGGCCCTGGCGGTTTTTTCGGCGGCGCGTTATTACACCGTCAGTTGGCTGGGTGAGCGCATCACCACCGATGTGCGCAATGCAGTCTACCGCCACGTGTTGCTGCAAAGCCCCTCATTTTTCGAAAACACCCAATCGGGCGAAGTGCTTTCGCGCCTGACCAACGACACCACGCTGGTGCAAACCGTGGTGGGCTCATCTTTCTCCATGGGCTTGCGCAATCTGGTCATGGGACTGGGGGCCATGGCCATGCTGATCTACACCAACCCCATGCTGATGCTGCAGGTCTTGGCCCTCTTGGTCGTGGTGGTCTTGCCGGCGGCTGTGCTGGGGCGGCGCGTGCGGCGCCTCTCGCGTGCCAGCCAAGACCGGGTGGCCGACGCCAGCGCGCTGGCGGGCGAAGTGCTCAACGCCATTCCTGTGGTGCAAAGCTATACGGCGGAATCGCGCGAGGCCGATCGTTTTGAGGCGCGGGCCTTGGGCGCCATGGCCACGGCCTTGCGCCGTGTGCGTGCCCGTGCCGTGCTGGTGGGCTTTGTCATCACGGCCTCCAGCGCGGCCTTGCTCTGGGGCCTGTACATGGGGGCCTTGGCGGTGCGCGCCGGTACCCTCAGCCCCGGGGTATTGGGACAAACCATTTTTTATGTCATTTTGCTGGCCAGCGCTTTGGCGGTGTTGGGCGAAACCTATGGCGATATGTTGCGCGCCGCCGGTGCCACCGAGCGCCTGATGGAGTTGCTGCACGCCCAATCGACCGTGACGGAACCCGATCATCCCCAGGCGGCCCCATGGCCCCGGGGGGGCGCCAGCCTCAGCTTGCAGTCGGTGCGGTTTCATTACCCCAGCAGGCCGGGTGTGTGGGCCCTCGATGGGCTCAGTGCCGATGTGCGTGCGGGCCAAACGCTGGCGGTGGTGGGCCCCAGCGGGGCGGGCAAAACCACCCTGTTTGACCTCTTGATGCGCTTTCACGACCCGCAGCAGGGCGAGTTGCGCATCGACGGCCTGCCCCTGCAAGCCATGTCGCTGTCTGATTTGCGCTCACGCATCGCCCTGGTGCCGCAAAACCCGGTGGTCTTCACCGGCACCGTGCGCGAAAACATCGCCTATGGCCGGCCTTTGGCCACCGAGGCTGAAATCATCGAAGCCGCGCGCGCGGCGCACGCCGACGAGTTCATCCGCGATCTGCCGCAGGGTTACGACACCGACCTGGGTGACCGCGGTGTGCGACTGTCCGGCGGGCAACGGCAACGCATCGCCATTGCCCGGGCGATGCTGAAAAACGCCCCGCTCTTGCTCCTTGACGAGGCCACCAGCGCCCTCGATGCGCAAAGCGAACGCATGGTGCAAGCGGCGCTGGAACAGGCCATGGTCGGGCGCACCACCCTCGTCATTGCCCATCGCCTGGCCACTGTGCAGCGCGCCGACCACATCTGGGTGCTCGATCGGGGCCGCCTGGTCGAGCAGGGCACCCACGCCAGCCTTACCGCCAAAGGCGGCCTCTACGCCAGCCTGGCCGCCTTGCAGTTTCAGTGATTGGGTTTTGCTTCAGGCACGCGGGTCTAACCGCAGTCAGGGCGTTCGCTGGCCTCAGGTCTCGCCCTGCAGCAATTGCCAGGCGGCCAGCGCCATCACCTGCGCCGAATGCACCAGATCGTCCACCGCCACATACTCATCGGGCTGGTGCGCCAAGTCCAGAATGCCCGGCCCGTAGGCGATGCAGTCACGCAAGCCGCCGGTGCGCACGATGTGCTTTTGGTCATAGGTGCCGGGGCTGGCGATGAAGCTGGGCTCACGCCCCAGCACCCGGGCAATGGCACGGGCGGTGGCCTGCACCACTGGGGCCTCGCGCGGTGTGGCGGTGGGCACAAACGACATGATCTCCCGCACGCCATAGTCAAAGCCCGGTCGCGTGCGCTTGAGCTCATCGAGCATATCGATGATTTCCTGCTTGACCGCATCCAGCTGCTCTTCGGCAATGAAGCGCCGATCCAGCACTGCGGTGCAGCGGTGCGCCACCACGGGCGCGGGCAGCTCACCGGTGGGCTCACCTTCGGCATTGTTCGCATAACGCTGCGCCAGTTGGCCGCCATGGATGCTGTTGATGTTGAGCGTGCTCACCCGGGCGCCGGGCGGCTCCACCGGCTCCGCGGTGCGGCGTTGCGACAGGCGCGGTATCAACTCGTCTTCAATCTGCCGCAAAAAAGCACCCATGTGCAAAATGGCGCTGTCACCCAGAAACGGCATCGAGCCATGGGCAATGCGGCCCCGGGTTTCCACCTCAGCCCACCACACCCCCCGGTGCCCCAGACAAATCCGGTCCACCCCCAAGGGTTCAGGAATGATGACATGGTCCACTTTGGGCTTGGAGAAATAGCCCAGCTTGGCCAGATAGCCCACCCCTGAGAAGCCGCCCGATTCTTCGTCAACGGTACCGCTGATCTCCAGCGCCCCCGGCCTATCTTCGCCAGCCCAATCCAGCAAAGCCTCACAGGCCACCACGCTGGCGGCCAGCCCGCCCTTCATGTCACAGGTGCCACGCCCGTAGATCCGCCCATCCCGCAGCTCACCCCCAAATGGGTCCACACTCCAGCCCGAGCCCGCCTCCACCACGTCAATGTGGCTGTTGAAATGCACGCACGGGCCGGGGCGGGTGCCTTCGCGTCGTGCCACCACATTGATGCGCGGGTGGCTGTCGCTGTCCCCCGGGGCCCCTTTTGCGCGGATGTATTCAACGGCAAACCCGCGCTGGCGCAAACGCTCGCCCAGGGCGCGGGCACAAGCCTCATAGGCGTCGCCCGGCGGGTTGACGGTAGGAATGCGCACCAGGGCCTGCGTCAAGGCGATCAGCTCGTGTTCTCTGGCGGCAATGTCGCGCAGCAGAGTTTCGATCCGGGCCGCTGTGGGCATGGGCTGGGGCCTTTCAGTTTTGTTTCCAGGGCAGCCCGCGCATGCGCCAGCCCCCCAAGCGGCCCCGATGGCCGTCGCCGTTGGGGTCGCCCTCAAAACCCTCCAGCACGTTATAGGCGGTCGCCCCCAGCTGAGTCGCGCGTTGGGCTGCCGCAATCGAGCGCACCCCGCTGCGGCACAACATCAGCAAGGCCTGGCCCTGCGCAGCGGCCTCTTGAACCCCGGCGTCAAAGTGCGGGTTCATCGCCATGCCTGGCCATTGCTTCCAGGCCAGCGGTTTAGCTCCCGGCACAAAACCGACCCATTCGCGCTCGGCGTCCGTGCGCACATCGACCAGCACGGCGCGCCCGTCTTGCACCCACTGCCACGCCTGTTCTGGCGTGATGTCGCCGGCATAACCTGGTGCGGCTTGAACTTTCATGTCAGACATCACAGAGACCTGTCAAGAGAATTTCACCAGCATCGACGTGACCTGATCCACCGGTGTGCGTCCTTCTTCAATCATGCACGCCACCATCGAATAAAACGACTTGTCCAGTGCCTTGCGGGCGGCCGTGAGTTGCTGGGCTATTTTTTCGCAATCGGCGTCTTCGTCGATCAGTTTTTGCACCCCCCTGAGTTGTCCCTCCACCCGGGCCAGTCTGGACATCAGGGCGCGTTTTTTTTCTTCGTCTCGCAACATGTTCATCGTATGGCCTCCGGCGTTTAACGACCCGAACATCATAAAACCATTCAGGGCGGGACCGCACCCCCCCTCTCGCGCCGCCTTGCGCCAGCCTTCGTCCCACCCCAAGGGCCTGAAAATAACCCCACACCAAGGGTTTACCCTCTATCGGGATGGTGGTGTTGGATAAGAATTCATGTTCCCCAAATCAAGGGTTCACTTAACCCCATCACCTCATCACAGGAGTCCACATGTCCGAAATCAAAAAAACCGGCCGCCGCCAAATGCTCAAGGGTGCCGCCGTTGCCGCCGGTGCCATGAGCGTGCCCATGGTGTCGCGTGCGCAAACCGTATCGCTGCGCTTTCAAAGCACCTGGCCTGCCAAAGACATTTTTCACGAGTACGCCAATGACTTCGCCAAGCGCGTGAACGACATGGCTTCTGGCCGTTTGAAGATTGAAGTGCTGCCTGCCGGTGCCGTGGTCCCGGCCTTCCAGTTGCTCGACGCGGTGAACAAGGGCACCCTCGACGGCGGCCATGGCGTGGTGGCTTACCACTACGGCAAGAACTCGGCCCTGGCCCTGTGGGGTTCAGGCCCGGCCTTCGGCATGGACCCCAACATGGTCCTGGCTTGGCACAACTACGGCGGTGGTAAGGCCCTGCTCGAAGAAATCTACGCCGCGCTCAACATCGATGTGGTCTCTTACCTCTATGGCCCCATGCCCACCCAGCCTCTGGGTTGGTTCAAGAAGCCCGTCGCCAAAGTGGAAGATATGAAGGGCCTGAAGTTCCGCACCGTGGGTCTGGCCGTCGACGTGTTCACCGAGCTGGGCACCGCCGTCAACCCGCTGCCCGGTGGCGAAATCGTCCCCGCCCTCGACCGTGGCCTGATCGACGCCGCTGAATTCAACAACGCCACCTCTGACCGCGTGCTGGGCTTCCCCGATGTGGTCAAGAACTGCATGCTGCAAAGCTTCCACCAGTCGGGCGAGCAGTTTGAAATTCTGTTCAACAAGACCAAGCTCAACGGCCTGCCCGCCGAGTTGCGCACCATCATCGACGTGGCCGTGCAGGCATCTTCCGCCGACATGTCCTGGAAAGCGATCGATCGCAACTCCAAAGACTATGAAGAAATGAAGAAGCAGGGCATCAAGTTCTACAAGACCCCTGATTCTGTGCTGCGCGCCCAATTGGCCGCCTGGGACAAGGTCATTGCCAAGAAGTCCGAAGAGAACGCACTGTTCAAGAAGGTGCTCGAGTCGCAGCGTGCCTATGCCGCCCGCGCCGGCCAGTGGCAAAACGACTACATGGTCGATTTCAAGATGGCCTACAACCACTACTTCGCCCGGAAAAAAGCCTGACCTTATAATCGGCTTTACCTCCAAAGCAAGACCCACCCGGGCCACTCGGGTGGGCCTTTTTTTTGATTCTGTTCAACTTTACGTTGGTTTACCAAAATGTCTGTGCAAAACCTGCTTCAAACGGCAGACCGCATCAGTACCTGGGTGGGCAAAGCCTTCGCCTGGCTGATCGTGGCCCTGATGCTGATGGTGGTCATCGAGGTGTTCAAGCGCTACGCGCTCAATGCCCCGACGGCCTGGATCTTTGACGCCAGCAACATGATGTATGGCACCCTGTTCATGATGGGCGGGGCCTACACCTTAAGTCAGGGGGGCCATGTGCGCGGCGATTTTTTCTATGGCAGCGCCAAACCGCGCACTCAGGCCAGCCTTGACCTTGTGCTGTATGTGATTTTCTTTTTCCCGGGGGTGATCGCGCTCACCTATGCCGGTTACACCTATGCCGCTGACTCATGGGCCATCCACGAGCAGACCTTCAACGCCGACCCGCTGCCCCTGTATCCGTTCAAAACCGTCATCCCCGTGGCGGGCGCGATCGTGCTGATGCAAGGCCTGGCCGAAATGCTGCGCTGCGTGGTTTGTCTGCGCACCGGCGAGTGGCCCGAGCGCATGAAAGACGCCAATGAAATTGATGTGGTCGAGCAACAGCTCGCCAGCAGCACCTACGTCGACGAAGAGGCCCGCAATGAAGCCATTGCCAAGGCCAAGCAAATCGAAGAATCCGCGCACCAGCGCGCCACCGGTGGAGGCCAGCGATGAGTGATCCTGCACTGGGTTTGACCATGCTGTGCCTGGTCGTGGTGGTGATCCTCATGGGTTTCCCCACGGCCTTCACCCTGATGGGTTTGGGCATGGGCTTTGGCTTTGTGGCCTTTTATGACCCTGCGGGTCATTGGCTGGACAACAAAATCTTCAACCTCATGGTGCAGCGCACCTTCGGGGCCATGACCAACGACACCTTGCTGTCGATCCCGCTCTTTGTGCTCATGGGCTACATCATGGAACGCGGCGCCTTGGTTGACCGCATGTTCCACAGCGTGCAGCTCGCCTTCCGCCGCCTGCCGGGTTCTTTGGCGGTCACCACCCTGGTCATCTGCACCTTCTGGGGCATCGCCAGTGGTCTGGTGGGTGCCGTGGTGGTGTTGATGGGCGTGATCGCCATGCGTCCCATGCTCAATGCCGGTTACGACACCCGGCTGGCCTCAGGCGTCATCACCGCCGGGGGCACCTTGGGCATTTTGATTCCGCCCTCGGTCATGATCATTGTGTACGCGGCGGTCGCCGGGCAATCGGTGGTGAAGTTGTATGCGGCCGCCATGTTCCCGGGCTTCTTCCTCGCCTTCCTCTATTTGGTCTACGTGGTCGGCTGGGTGCTCATCAACCCCAAAATCGCGCCCAAGTTGCCGCCCGAACAGCTCAAGGCCCCGATCCGGCCCTGGGTGCAAAAGGTGGCCGACCTTTACTCGCCACGCTTCTTGTGGGCCCTGGTCAAGGCCAGTCTGGCCCCCGGCAAAGCCCTGGCCGCCAGCAGCCAGAACATGAAACTGGGTTGGGGCCTCATGTGGCAAAGCCTGTTCACCGCCCTCGTCCCCCTGTGGTTGTCGGTGGTCAGTCTGGGGGCCGTCTGGTGGTATGTGGTCATCCATTCACAACCCGATGCCGAGCCCGCCGTGGTGGCGACCCAGAAGGCCGCAGCGCCTGCGGGCGGTGTGACCGAGCCTGCCGGGGCCAGCACCGGTCTGCAAGAGCCCCCGGCCAGCGCGGGTGGTGTGCAAGAGCCGCCGGGTGCGTCCTCGGGCGGTTTGCAAGAGCCCCCGGGTGCTGTCGCAGGCGGTGTGCAAGAACCCCCGGGTGCTTCCGATGGGGTTCAGACCCCCCCGGGCGCCGAGGCAGATGGGGTTCAAGCGCCCCCGGGTTCCGGTGAAGAAGAGCCTTTGCGGGCCATGGGCGGCGACGATGTCCCGGCACCTCCCGCACAAGAGCCCGTGCCCGAGTCTTTCTACATCGGCTTTGCCATCACGGTGTTGTTTGTGCTGGGCCTGCTGGTTTGGTATTACCGAGAATTCGACGCCGAACAGTTCGAAATCCTCGACATGCTGGTGCGCTCAGTCATGCCCCTCACGGTTTTGACCCTGGTGGTGTTGGGCGTCATCTTGTTTGGCATCACCACCGCCACCGAATCCGCTGCGGTCGGTGCAGCCGGTGCATTCCTCATGGCCTGGCAGGCCCGCACCCTGACTTTTCAGCGCATCAAGGAAGCCGTGTTCCTCACGGCCAAGACCACCTCCATGGTGTGCTGGCTGTTTGTGGGCTCGGCGCTGTTCTCGGCGGTGTTCGCCATCCTGGGAGGTCAGCGTCTGGTGGAAGAGTGGGTGATGGCCCTCAACCTCAGCCCGATCCAGTTCCTGCTCTTGTCCCAGGCCATCATCTTCATCCTGGGCTGGCCGCTCGAGTGGACCGAAATCATTGTGATTTTTGTGCCCATCTTCCTGCCCCTCTTGGCGCACTTCCAGATCGACCCCATCTTGTGGGGCGTGCTGGTGTTCGTCAACCTGCAGGCCGCCTTCCTGTCGCCGCCTGTGGCCATGTCAGCCTTCTACCTCAAAGGGGTGTCGCCGCCGCATGTCACCATCAACCAGATTTTTGCCGGCATGATGCCCTACATGTTCATCGTCATCATCTGCATGGTGCTCATGTACATCTGGCCGGGCCTCACCCTGTGGCTGCCCAACTACTTATACGGCAAGTAAACCCGGCCCCTCAAACCCCAACCCCGGCGCGGCCCATGGCTGCCCGGGGTTTTTTTTGGCGTGGCTGAAAATATAAAAACCGTCTTTGCCTCAAGGTGCACAGACGGTTTTTGGTCAGCAAGCCCGAAACAGCGATGGTTTGATGGGAGATGGAATCTGAATCGCTACAGAGCCAGCTCAAACGAAATCAGTCGCCTGAGCCACCGCCAATTTGAAACGAGTTGAGGTTAAGCATTTGAAAGTTCTCCTGGTTGAGGTTGTCTGTTTTGTGAGGCTTCAAGGTAGACTCTTTTGAATTCCTTGTCAAGTTTTTTGAAATCTATGCGACATTGGCATCTTTGGGCTTCCAGAAAAAAATGATGGATTGAAACGGAAAAATTCCAAATTTCAGTTCCCAACGCTGGGTGACATCATTGTTCAAGGTCTGACGCAACTTTTCAGAGTGGTTTGCATTGGCTTGAACCGTCAGACCTTTGGTCGGCGTACTGACCGTCAGTGTCAATCCATCGGAGGGCAGTCTGGAGCACCAGATTTCAGAATCAACTTTATTTTTGATCAGCATTGATTTGGTAAAAATAGAAACCTCCGAGCCCGAGGGAATTTCAATTTCGTGCTCAAAAAGAATGTGTGGATCCGTTCTTTTTGTGGCCTGAGTCAGTTGATCGAATGCCAAGACCTGATCATTCATCCGGACTTCTTCGATGGTGCAAAGGTCATCCCAGGCGGAATTAATGGGGCGCTCCAACACGACCGTGACCTTATGTTTAACGGGTTGATCACTGAGCAAATTTTTGAGTTTGTAGTTGGTTTGAGCAATGCATTTGAAGCAGCTCGTCAGTGTGTTCTGGAAATGTGTCAATGGTGTAGTCAAGCTGGTGCGACTCGCGAAATACCGCAGACTTCATCACGCACTTTTCAACTTCATTGAAAACCGAATTCGGGATGTATCTCTTATAAATGGCCTTGAAAAGATCCTGATTGATCTGATCCAACAGGTCGTCAGCCGCACGCTGATGCTTTTCACGGGTGAATTTTTCGATGGTGAAAATCAACACGATTGCGACAATTCCGGCAAAACCAAGTTCGTGCCATAGAAATTTCCAAAATCCCTCTGGAACCACATCATCGGATAAAGCCAGAAACAGAACGGCCAGCAGGAATACGACCACACTCCAAAGGTAGTGGAATTTGTGTGAAAGCGTGAATTCCTGTCCCGATTGCATTTGAATACTATGACACTCATTAATGCGGGGGTCAAAAAACGCCATCAGGGGTTAAAATCCGACTTTACGTTTACGTAAACGTCAACTTGGATTTGGCCTGACCCTGTCGCAAAATGGGTGGTCAGTCCCCTGGAGCAACGAGCATGACCGACTTGTCCGCCGAGTATCAAGCCCTGGCCACCTATCGCCCGAAAAACAAAGTGCGTTTCGTCACAGCCGCCAGCCTGTTTGACGGGCACGATGCTGCCATCAACATCATGCGCCGTATTTTGCAAAGCATGGGCGCCGAGGTCATCCACCTGGGCCACAACCGATCGGTCGATGAAGTCGTCACGGCAGCCCTGCAAGAAGATGTGCAGGGCATCGCCGTCAGCTCCTATCAGGGCGGCCACGTCGAATACTTCAAATACATGGTCGATTTGCTGCGTGAGCGTGGCGGCCAGCACATCCAGGTCTTTGGCGGTGGCGGCGGGGTGATCGTCCCGGCTGAAATTCGTGAGCTGCACGACTACGGCGTCACCCGCATCTACAGCCCCGAAGACGGCCAGCGCATGGGCCTGCAAGGCATGATCGGCGAGATGATCATGCGCTGCGACCTGGAGTTGTCGCAGCACGCACCCAAGCAACTCAAAGACATCCAGGGCCATGGTGAAATGGCCTGGCGACGACTGGCCCAGCTCATGACGGCGCTGGAAAACGGCCAGGCCGACCCCAAACTCATCCAAGCCCTGCGCGAGCAGGCGGCATCCCTCAAAGCCCCGGTGCTGGGCATCACCGGCACCGGTGGGGCAGGCAAGTCTTCGCTCACCGACGAACTGGTCAGGCGCTTGCGCCTCGACCAAGACGATCGGCTGCGCGTCGCCGTCATCTCCATCGACCCCTCGCGCCGCAAGAGCGGCGGGGCCCTGCTGGGTGACCGCATTCGCATGAATGCCATCGGCCCCTGGGGGCAGGGCGCGCGCGTGTTCATGCGTAGCCTGGCCACGCGTGACTTTGGCAGCGAGATCAGCGCCGCCTTGCCCGACGTGATCGCCGCCGCCAAATGCGCAGGCTTTGACCTGGTGGTGGTCGAGACCTCGGGCATCGGCCAGGGTGACGCCGCCATCGTGCCCCATGTCGATGTGCCGCTCTATGTCATGACCCCCGAGTTCGGTGCCGCCAGCCAGCTGGAAAAAATCGACATGCTCGACTTTGCCGAGTTTGTCGCCATCAATAAATTCGACCGCAAGGGCGCCGCCGATGCGCTGCGCGATGTGGCCAAGCAGTTCCAGCGCAACAAAGAGGCCTGGACCAGCCCCACTGAGCAAATGCCGGTTTTTGGCACCATGGCCGCCCGCTTCAACGACGACGGCGTGACCGCCCTCTATCAGGCTTTGGCACCGCGCTTGCGCGACTTGGGCCTGCCACTGGCCGACAGTCGGCTGCCCCAGGTGAATACCCGCCACAGCACCCAGCAAACGGTCATCGTGCCCTCGGCCCGCACCCGCTATCTGGCGGAAATCTCCGACACCGTGCGCGGCTACAAACAACGCGTCGCACAGCAAGCCGCTCTGGCGCGCGAAATCCAGCAACTGCGCGCCGCCGCCCGCATGCTGGCCGAGAGCAAGCCCGACAAGCCCAAGGCCTCGGAAGCCGCCCTTGATCTCGCCCAATCGCGCGAGCAATACCTCGGTGCCGCCGAGCGCAAGTTGCTGGCCCAGTGGGACGACATGCAAAAAGCCTATGCGGGCGATGAGTATGTGGTCAAAATTCGCGACAAAGAAATCCGCACCGCGCTCACCCACACCACGCTCAGCGGCAACAAAATCCGCAAGGTCGCCCTGCCTCGCTATGAAGACGACGGCGAGCGCCTCAAGTGGCTGATGCTGGAAAACGTCCCCGGCAGCTACCCCTACACCGCGGGCACTTTTGCCTTCAAGCGCGAAAACGAAGACCCCACCCGCATGTTCGCAGGTGAGGGCGACGCATTTCGCACCAACCGCCGCTTCAAACTGCTCTCCGAGGGCATGCCGGCCAAGCGCCTGTCCACCGCCTTTGACTCGGTCACGCTGTATGGGCACGAGCCCGACGAGCGCCCGGACATCTACGGCAAAGTGGGCAACTCGGGCGTGAGCATCGCCACGCTGGACGACCTCAAAGTGCTCTACGACGGCTTTGACCTGTGCGACCCCGCCACCAGCGTGTCCATGACCATCAACGGCCCGGCGCCGACCATTTTGGCCATGTTCATGAACACCGCGCTCGACCAGCAGCTCGACAAATTCAGGGCCGACAATGGCCGCGAACCCACCGACACCGAAACGGCCAAGATCAAGGCCTGGGTGCTGCAAAACGTGCGCGGCACTGTGCAGGCCGATATTCTGAAAGAAGACCAGGGCCAGAACACCTGCCTCTTCAGCACCGAGTTCAGCCTCAAGGTCATGGGCGACATCGCTGAGTATTTTGTTCACCATCAGGTGCGCAATTTCTACAGTGTCTCCATCAGTGGCTACCACATCGCCGAGGCCGGGGCCAACCCCATCAGCCAATTGGCCTTCACGCTCTCCAACGGCTTCACTTTTGTGGAAGCCTATCTGGCGCGTGGCATGCACATCGACGACTTTGCGCCCAACCTCTCGTTCTTCTTCAGCAACGGCATGGACCCCGAATACACCGTGCTGGGCCGCGTGGCCCGTCGCATCTGGTCGGTGGCCATGAAAGAAAAATACGGCGCCAACGAGCGCAGCCAAAAGCTCAAGTACCACATCCAGACCAGTGGCCGCAGCTTGCACGCCCAAGAGATCCAGTTCAACGACATCCGCACCACCTTGCAGGCGCTCATTGCGATCTACGACAACTGCAACAGCCTGCACACCAATGCCTTTGACGAGGCCATCACCACCCCCACCGAAGAGTCGGTGCGCCGCGCCATGGCCATCCAGCTCATCATCAACCGCGAGTGGGGGCTGGCCAAAAACGAAAACCCCAACCAGGGCGCTTTCATCATCGACGAGCTCACCGAACTGGTCGAAGAAGCCGTGCTGGCCGAGTTTGACCGCATTGCCGAGCGCGGTGGTGTGTTGGGGGCCATGGAAACCGGTTATCAGCGTGGCCGCATCCAAGACGAGAGCATGCACTACGAGATGCTCAAGCACACCGGCGAGTACCCCATCATCGGTGTCAACACCTTCCGCAA